>NZ_LWDV01000009.1:157969-457969 GCF_001693735.1 Orenia metallireducens | reverse complement strand
AATCAATAATAGATAGTATTAAAAATCTCACTTTAGACTTGGAGACTATAAAAATGATGAATAAGCAGTAATTTATCTTTTTTACTTTTTAGCATAAATAAAATTGACCATAATATAAGCAAACTCCTGCTACTATGGTCAATTTCATAAAATTTATTTTTATTTATTTAACTTTTTATAAAGTTGATTTAATTCTTCTTCAGCCAAAAACCCTTCTGAAGCTGATGTAGCACCAATTTTATACGAGGCAAATACTATAGCTTTCTTAATAGCCTTATAAGGATTAGCTTCTTTATTATAACAGTGGACAAAACAAGAAAACAATGAATCTCCTGCTCCTACAGTATTAACAACCCCTCTAGTCTTGACTGCTGGAATCACTTCTATAAAATCATCCTCTTTGATTGCAAGTAAGGCTCCTTTAGAGCCCAAACCAATTACTATAATCTCTGTTCCAAATTCATCCCATAACTTCTGAACCCACTGTTTAGGTGGCATAGGTAATAACTCATCACTCATAAAAAGAATGTCTGCATACTCCATAAAATCTCGATTATATTCATCATTTAAATCCTCAATAGTATGGACATCTGTAGCAATCACCTTGTTCAATTCACAACCCTTCTTCAAAAAAGGGCGAGAAAAATTAATATTGGTTAGACAGAGAATAGAAGCTTTTTTAACAAGTTTATCAAATATCTCTTCAGGATATACTCTATCTTGAATATCCTTTAAATCAGTATGTATCTGCCGTCTTCCTTCTTTATCATAAAGGATTACCGATTGTGGGGTAGCCTCTAAGCTATCAATAATATAATCTGTAGATAAGCCTTCCTCTTCAAAGGTCATTTTGACAGACTTCCCTGCCAAATCAGCTCCTATTAAGGAGATATAATCAATCTCACTTCCTAATTTCTTTAAAGCCTTAGCCAAGTTATACCCTACACCTGAAACCCTACTATTAACCCCAAAGAAGGGGTAATTAATAGGGTTATAATCTAATGGAAAACCTTTAATCTGCAAAGTAGTTTCAATATTGGTCAATCCTGAGATCAATATCTTTTTCATGACTTCACTACATCATCCTTCTCTTTAAAATTAAGGGTATGGAACAATCCCATACCCTTTTTATTATTCTCTCTTTAGCTTCATCAAGTCCTTTTTAGAGCTATCAATTTCTAGCTTATTTAACTCTTCAAGGATCTTATCATAATGGGTTTCTCCCTCAATAACTCTTCTCCTACCTTCCTTAAGACCTCAACCTTATCACTATTACCTTTTCTTCACTTTGATACAAGCTATAAACAAAAATACCTATTACTAAAATCACTACCGTAATGGAAATCCAATCAGCCTTTTAATTAATCTAAACAATAGAATCCTCCTCAATCTTTCCTTCCAACTCTACTTTAACTCCACCGAACTTAACAGCAATAAAATTATAAAGCCAGCCCACAATAGCACTGAATATTACTCCAAAAACAATATAAATGATTGGGCTAACTACACCAAGCCCCACCAAGGCCACATCATTAGCTAACAGACCAGCAAGCAAAGTAAATAACCCAAATATCAATGATATAGCTGCTGCTATAATCCCATATACCTTTATAATTGATTTAATATCAAGTCTTTTAACCTCTATCATCCTAGTCTTCCTCCCCCTAGATAGTTTTGAGTCTAAACTAATTACTTCAGCCTTTAAGCCACCAAATCTATCTGCAATAAAGTTGTAAATTTTAGCAGAAATAAAAGTACCTATAAAAGCGAAGATAATCTGACCAATGGTCATTAATATTTCTGCTAAATTTATTCCACCTTCTACTAACATTACAGCCAAATTCAATAAAAACCCAAATAACAATAAAGGTAATATTGTTAATAAATAGACCTTTGCTGCAGAAAAAGCATCTACCTTCTTTAACTCAATCATCTTACTCCTCCTTCCGATTTTCACCAACATATAATCTATCTAACTAAATTAGATATCAAAAGAGATTAGCTTTTAATAACTGGTACTGTTAATCCTCCTTGGGGCATAATAATAGCACTATATTTATTATTGTATTTTTTATCTAAATAAGATAATGCCTCATCTAAATTATTCATCTTCTTAGCAAACATCAACTCTGTTATCTCTTGATTGAATTCAGAGATTAAAATAAACTCCTTACTCAAAGCCACCTTACTAATAGCAAAGGCCTTATGACCACCAATTACAAAGCGTTCTTTAATTCTTTCTATATTATCTTCAGGTTTTTTAGCAGTATTTAACCACTCCTCAAAAACATCCTCTCCTAAACCTGCTCGACATTCTGCTAAAAGTACTATCGTTCCACCATCTTTAACAGCATAATCTGCATTATCTAAAGCCTTTTGAGCCTGATAGATATTAATATCCTTTGGATATCCCCCTGCACTGACTATTGCTACATCTACTTTCTCTTTAATTGGAACATGATACATCTGAGCAGAAGTCTTTACCCCTTGATACCAAGCTGCTTCTAAATCACCTGCTACTACCTCTACTATCTCTTTTTTACTATTTGTAACCACATTCAAAATAAAATCTACTCCCACTTTATTAGCTGCTTCAATCATCTCTAGGCTGACAGGATTATCTTCTATCGTAGGCAGATTGCCAAGTAGATTAACCATATGGGCATGGTTTCTTTGGATACTCTCCCTTCCTGCTACCCCTGGTAAGATAGATTTACGCCCTCCTGAAAACCCTGCAAAATAATGGGCTGTTATTACTCCAGTAGTAATTAAAAAGTCTGCCTCTACAACCTCTTTATTGAGCAATAAAGTATTCCCAGAACTTAGCTCTCCTAAATTGACTAGATTATTATCAGGATCATGGGAGATTAAGCGATAATTATTAACTATCTCATCACCAAAGATTCTTCTATTCTGCTCTTCAGTATTAGGTTCATGGATACCTGTAGCGATAATAAAGGTAATAGCTTCTCTCTTTACTCCACCCTTCTCTAACTTCTCTAATAAAGGTGGTAACATATAATCATAAGGTGTTAATCTGCTAACATCATTGACTACTATGACTACCTTTTTAGGACACTTCTCCTTTACTAATTTATCTAAGGGCAAAGATTTGATAGGGTTAGCTAAACTAGCTTTAACAGCTGCTAAAGGATCTGTTACACCCTCCTTCTCATTAGGCAATAATGTTTCTACCTCTTTTCCTAGCAAATCTAGATTTAAAGCTACTTTTTCTTCTCCATACTTTAACTTCATACTCTACTCCTCCATCTTCTTTTTTATTCTTTACTTAATTTTATATTATATATTTAGATGAAAGTTATCTTTCTCCTTTTTTTATAATTAGTCATAAGTGACCAATCATAAAGTAACTATATCTTTTAAAAAAAACTATACCTGTTTTAAGGTACAGTTTAAAAAATCAAAAGATGGATTAGTCTTTATTCTTCATTTGTTCGATTAATGCATCAATCTCTTCTTGAGACATTACCTCATCTCCCATAACTATACCTCCTTATTAGCATTCAGCCTAGATCATTACCATAAAACCTATTATTATCTAATTTGTTCTTATTTTATCATAAATAAAATAATCATCAATAGATTTTTATTATAAATAGAAGCTATAAATATAAAAATAACACCTGCTAATAACTAACAAGTTCTATCAAACAGGAGCTTATTTTCAACCCAAAAACTCCTGCCACAATTCCTCTAATTCACTTTGCTTAGATTTATCCCTTAACTCATGATATTTTGGCACTAAATGAAGCTTTTTAGTATTATAAATATTCAAATGACCTATATCCTGAAAGCCATCATCTAAACTTAACTTAGCTGCTTGTGAATTATAAATACCTTTATAATTTACAGAATATCCTCTTCTTTGTAAGTAATCACTAAACTTCTTAGCTTTCTCCTCCAAATCATCTACTAAACCATTCTTCTTTGTAGCACCTTGACTATTTGCTCCTGCTTTAGCCAATTCATCGGCTCGCTCATTCCACTTCACTCCTGTATGAGCCTTAACCTTATGCCAGCTAATTTTAATGTTGGTACTATCTATAAACTCTTTAAAATTTTGAGTTAAAGGCTTACGAGTTTTATACTCTCCAGTAGCCCATTTCTTAATATTATCTAAGTCATAGTAAATAGCAACTCTCTTAATACCTCTACTCTGACACCACCTAATTGCTTCTTTAGTTGCTACTAATTCACCACCTACTTGCCTAGAATCTTGAGCATCAGGGTCACTAACATAGCCTGATAATTCATCAATAACCTTATCATCTTTCAAAACTACTAATCCATAACCTATCTTTCCATCTAAATAAGAGCCATCAACATATATTTTATACTCTTCTTCAGTTGCTAGTTTAGAGCTAAGGTTGCCACAATTCCATGTTATTAATACCTTTTTTTTAACTTCTTTTTGCTTTAACTCATTAGTCTTTAGGGTATATTTATCCTTTTTAGGGCTATAATAGAGGTTTAAATACCCACATGCCTCATCTTCAACTATAATAGCTAACTTAATCAAATAGTCACGAATCTGCTTAATCTCGCCTTCTATTCCCTCTTCTTTTAGCTTTTTAAGAAATTGATTAGCTTTAACTTTTAACTGCTCCTCACATCTATAAGCCATTATTCTATTCCTCCTGAAATTAAATTTAATATTACGTTAATTATATTAAAAGATGCTAGATATATCAAATTTAAAAATAACTAGAATTAAAAAAACCATTAATGACCCCAAGAGGCTTTCACTAATAGCTTTACTTATTTTAGCCTAAAATCTCACCTTTTTACTTCTTCTTAACAGAAAATGGATTATATCTAACTCATAATTTAGGAATAGAAAGTCTTAAATAATTATTTAATTCCTTTATAATCGGTATTATTTATAGAAGGAACCTTTACTTTTTCTGTATATCTTTTTATTTTAAAGAAGAAGGTGGTCCCATCATCATTACTTTCAAACCAAATATCCCCTTGATATACTTTAGTGATAATATAATAAACTACTGTTAGTCCTAAGCCTGTCCCATTATTCCCTTTAGTTGAAGTAAAGGGATCAAAGATACTATCTTGAATCCTCTCTGGAATTTTATTTCCAGAATTATAGATACTAAATAGAATATCTCCTCCTTGCAATGAGGAATTTATTGTAATCTTCTTCTCTTCAGCTTTATTAGCTAAAGCATCTATAGCATTATCCACTAAATGTATTATAATCTCTTTAAACAAATCTTTATCTAAGACTGTTTTCATACTTTCAATTGAAAATTCCCAGCAGATGTCCTTATAATTTTTGGAAATATCATCTAATATCTCTTGACAAACTATATCCAGTTCTACCTCTTCTAAACTCAAAGAACTAGGATCTGATATTTGGACAATGTCATTTAATAAGTCATTAATCCAGCTTATTCCAGATTTAATATGCTCAAAATAAGACTCAATTTCATCCTGATTCGATTTTATTTTACCAAGCTCTGCTACAGCCAATATCTCCTGTAGAGGATTTCTGATTTCATGAATAACCCGAAAAGCCATCTCTCTAATATTTTCAAGTCGCTCAAATTGTTTAACTTGATTTGAATATTTGCTAATCTGTCCTAAGTTCATACCAATACAGATTGATCCTAAAAGATGACTCTCTATCTCAATAGGAAAGCAAATAACTTCAAGCACCCTAGATTGACAACCATTATTTATCTTACTCTCTTTACTAATATATAATTTAGTATGTAAAAAATCTCCCTTTGAGATAAAATCACCCAAAATACTATTTCCATTCTCTTTAGAGATATAACTTTTTTCGCTTTTAAATAAATTCTCTCCTAATAATTCATCATCATTTTCCAACCCTGCATTATCTAAAACTGCTTTATTAACATATAAAACTTTACCCTTTGTATCAAATAAACTTATCTCTAACTGACTAAAATAGATATCATAGTTCTGATAAAAAGCATCAACTATACCTTTTAAATCTTTAATTGGCTTAGGAAAGTCAAAATTTAAGACCACTACCCCTTGAGAACCATCCTTTAATTTTGCTGGAATATCACAATACAAGATATTCTTCTGCATATTCCCCCAATTATACTCTATGTAACCATAATTAGGTTTACCTGTAGATAATGCCTTTAAGCCTATTACTTTACCTAATGGATGAAAATTACTCAAATCTTGATTCCTTAATTGATGAGGATCCACTGTCTCTCCTTTTACTTTTTTATATAGGTCATAAGATTGTTTATTTCCTCTTTGAATTCTGTATTCATCATCAAGAATTATAGCTAATCCAGGAAAATTATTAATTAAAAAAATTAAAACTTCTTCCATTTCACTTCCTCCCACTGATTTTAAAATCTCATAAGTCCTATTATTAGCCAAGCAAACCATAAAATATCATTGAGTCATTACTCTCTGAAGACCTTCCAAAAATACAACTAAACCATAAATATATCTAAAAGATTATAAAAACACTATATATATTCTTTATTTTTTCTCTACGAAATAGCTTAATTTTACTATAATCTATTGCTTAATGGACATTATTCCATTAATTTCTACTTTTTATATATTGTACGAACAATTCAATTATCCTTCATTTTATTTTAAACATTAAATTAATAATCCAGTATAAGAGTGAATTTTTCTGTTTATTTCCATAAAATGTAAATAAACTATCTTAGCACTAATATTTTTAAATCAATTTCTTTGGGATTATAAAGAAAATTTTTCATATATAAATTGCTACATAGTCAAATAATTTGACTTAAATTTATACTACAATCTATATGTTAATAAAGATCTAACTTTAGATTAGATTAAAGTTAACCTCTTATTTTTAGAATCTATAAGTGACTAACTTTAATTAATGGTGTATAATTAATATCTTTTCGTACAGAATTATTATATGATGATTTTATTAAGGAGTTGGTATATTATGATCAACAGACCATTTAACCTAAATTTTAACATTAATAATCTAGCTAGGTTTGTATTATTAATCTTAACCTCGCTAATTGCTGTGATGATAGGATTTTCCCTAGTTATTTATCCAATACCTTCATTACTTTTATTAAGCCTTATTCTCTCTATGATTGGGCTAAGATACAAGAGTTCTCAAAAAACAGAACTAATTGAAAAAGCAGATCCATATATAGATAATTTTATTGATAATTATTTTAAGATTAATTCTATGCACATTAATGAGACACATCCTTTTTCTAAAAGTATAAGTAGTCTACAATATTTATTGAAAAAGAAGAATATCAAGCTAAAAAAAGATCTATTACTACCACTGCTTTTTGAAAAACTAATATTGCGCTTTATTGAAAGCAATTTAGATTACTCTTTTAGATCAAGCATAGCAGATATACCTGAAGAGAAGATTAACAGCCTTCATTATATATTTGATAAATTGCAGATAAAAGTTAATAAAAGAGAATTATATAAAAAGGCTAAAGTTGCTTATTTAAAAAGAAGAGAGGAAGATTTTAATAATTTCTTTTTAGAGAATAATCCAAGCTTAGCTGATAACCCTACAGTTCAGGAGTGGAGTAAAGCATATGTAGATACCTTTGAAAATAATACTAAATATATTAACTTTCTAGAAAAATTAGCATTTAGTAAGAATACCCCCTTAAAAAATAAGGAATTAGAAGCTCAAATTGAAAGTGAGATAGAAAAGATAACAATCAAGCGCAATGCTATAAAGGTCTATCAAGCTATGGCATCACAAAAGATCTCCTTTTCCTTACTAGAGATTGGTGATGTTGATAAGATGTCAAGTAAAGAGTTCGAAAGATTTCTTAAGCTCCTCTTTGAAAAAAGAGGCTATAATGTTAAACATATTGGAGGGAGCGGAAACCAAGGAGCTGATCTTATCTTAAAAAAATTCAACGTCAAGACTGTAGTTCAGGCAAAAAAATATAAAAATACTCTAAATAATACAGCTATTCAAGGAGTAGTTGCTGCCAAAGGATTCTATAATTGTAAAAGGATGATAGTTGTCACCAATAGCTCCTTTACCCTATCCGCTAAAGAACTGGCTAAATCTAACAATATAGAGTTATGGGATAGAAAAAGGTTAAAGGAAGCACTAAAGTATACACCTATCTACTTACATGAACTAGATTAAAGGATAAAATAAGAACCTCCAGAAATGGAGGTTCTTATTTTATCCTAAGACATTATCTAAGAACATCATAATTACAAAACCAATCAAGATAGCATGGGTAGATATATTTGATGTAGCATCTTTTTGACTTTCTGGTATAATCTCATTACTGATAACAAATAACATCGCTCCTGCTGCAAAAGCCAAAGCAAAAGGTAATAATGATTTAGATACCTGTACCAACCCTACACCTAATAACCCTCCAAGGGGCTCTACCAATCCACTTAATAATGCTATAAGAAAAGCCTTCCAAATTTCTACCTTCTCTCTTACAAAAGGGATAGCCACCGCTAAACCTTCAGGAATATTCTGTAATCCAATAGCAATTGCTAAACCTAGACCATTGGCTATATTACCATCACCAAAGCCAACCCCTACTGCCAATCCTTCTGGAAAGTTATGTATAGTGATCGCTAATGCAAAGAGCCAAACCCTTCTCAAATTGGAATTTTCATCAGTAGAGCTAGCTAACAGATTGGTATCTGGAAAGAACTTATCTACTAAATCTAGAAAACCTCCTCCTGCTAGGATACCTAATAAGGTTATAGTAGCCCCTTTAATACTTCCCCCAGCACTCTCAATAGCTGGAATAATTAAACTAAAAGAAGTTGCTGCTAACATTACCCCTGCTGCAAAGCCTAAAGAGGTATCCAAGACCTTCTTAGGGATATTACTAGTAAAAAAGATTGGTAGAGCTCCAACACCTGTGGCTAATCCAGCAGCTAAACTTGCCAAGATACCTAAAGTCAGAATATTATAAGTTGATAAAGATTCAACCATTCAATCACCTCCATTACTCCATAATATTCAAGGATTCGATTCCTGTGATGAAAAATAGAATATATTAAAATAGCTATGCATAAATATATATCATAACTTCACCTACTGATGAATAGTAAAGGAGGTCATTATATGAAATTAATAGAGTACTTAAAGAAGAGTTCTCCCAAATTATTAGATCAAATTGCCAAAAAACATAATATCTACTATACCCCAACCTTCTCAAAAAACTGGTTGAGCAATCAATTAAAAGATAAATTATCTAATTCTACTTACTTTCAAAAGATAGTAAATACAGAATTATCACCACAAGCAACTAGGGTTTTAAAGAGTTTAACCTCTACAGAATCAATAAATAAGAAAGTACTTGAATCTAATATATATCAACAATTAAATAACTTGGGATTTCTCTATGAAGAGAATAACTTCTATTACTTACCAAAGGATTTAAAGGATATTATAGAGGAGAATTTTAAAGTAAAGAAGACTCCCTTAAATATAAATAATAGATCTGTTAAACAAGAGGATATTAATGATGATATTATTAGTGGAAATGCGAAAAAGCCAATCAAAAAAGAGCTTAAAATAAAGGTTCCTGAATTATTAAATCAGGCAATCTCAGTAGAAAAGAAGCCTGATATTAACTTCTTTATGTATTCAGTCTTGGTATTAGGTTATGCCAATAAACTATCTAAAAATAGTAGATTAAGCAACCAAGATATAAAAGATAAACTATTATCTTACCTTAGTAAAATCAACTTCACTGATTTTAATACTGAAGAATTATTAAATTACATTTTAGATTATAGCCATAAACGGAGATTAATCTATTTAAATAACCTCAAATTAAGGAATAACTTTAATAGATGGTTAAACACAGAGTATTCAGAAAAGATTCTAGATTTCTTAGATATCTTCTTTCCCCATAATGTTAGAAAGATAAGAGAAATAATTGCAGTCTTAATTCATTATCCTTTAAATAAAGAGATTCCTATAGACTTTATTATAGAAGAATTAAATTTTGATATTAGAAAAAGAGGAAAAATATTTAATTTATTGAATATATTTAACATAAGGGGTAATAATCTAAGTTTGACTCCTTTTTGTTGGAACTTATTTAATAATCGATTGACACAAAATTCTAAAGAGATTCATATTATAGAAGAAGAGATAATTATCAATCCAGAAATCGATTTAGCTAAACTGTGGATTATATCACAAGCTGCTTCATTAATAGAGATTAATCATAATCTAAAGTTCAAATTAGATGAAGGAGGTTATCTAATGAGTAAGAATTTAGAAAGAAAATATCCAAACTTGAGGGAGCTGAGGTTAAAAAGGCTAAAGGGAGAATATCAGAATGTCTCTGATGAAGAATGGAAAGAAATGTTGAACAGATTCAAATTAGAACACAATATTACTGGTAATGAGAGTTTAAGAATTGATTTAGCTTATAGTAGTCTTCATTATCCTATTTAAAGATTGAGTCTAAGTTTAAATTGAAGTATTAATAGAACTTAACTTTAATCTTGGACTTAATCAAAATTAAGATTTATTCAAAGAAAAAGGGGGATTATCCCCTTTTTCTTTATTTATCTGCCACTACTACCAGTGGAAATGAATCTAACTTCTGATATTGACTATAATTAAAATCACCATAAAATTTGACTTCATTAAAGCCTGCTTCTAACAATAACTCCTTTAACAGATCAGACTCTAAAGGATATAATAAGACCGAATTCTTAAATTCTCCCCTAGGAGTAGTCAAGCGAGTCTTAAAATCTACCTTTCCCTCTCTAAACTCATAGTCTCTAACCAATTCTACAATAGAATTAGGTCCTGTTATAGTAGGTAGACTCTTAATCTCTTTAGCTAAGATCCTGTCATAATTAACAATCTGTAGGACTAATTTACCTTTCTTTTTTAACAAGTCATAGCTTTTATTTATCAATTCTCTTATCTCTTCTTGATTATCTAGATGTACCAATGAGTTACCTATACAATTTATCAAATCAAAACTTGCTGGTTGGTATAATTTATCTAGATTGAGCATATCATCTACTCTAAAATCAACCTCTGCCTGCTCTTCATAAGCCTTCTCTTTAGCTAAATTTATCATCTCTTCACTCAAATCCAGAGCTGACACTTGATAGCCTTCCTTAGCCAAGGCTATAGCATAATTTCCTGTTCCTGTAGCCAAGTCTAAGGCCTTTCCATTATCTTGGAGATTATCCATTAGAAACTTTAATTTCTTCTCTTTTAAAGGGAAGATATAATCATAGTAAAGACTAAACTCTTCATAAAACTTCATCTTAACACCTCTCTATATTTTATTTTTAGCTGTTAATAACTATTTTAAGTATTAAATTACTTTTTTATCAATTATGTACTGTATTAATAGCAAAATTAATTTAATAATATAGAAATCTTATCGGACTTTTTTTGATCTTTGATAGGTAGTTGGCTTTAACCTAACCAACCACCTACCTACTTATCACTCTTTACTATCCCTCAACTTTAAGTTAATAATAACAGATAAAGAAAGTATTTACTGTGATTAAGGTCACTTTAAGAGATTATAAAAATAAAAATAGATTCGAAATCGAATCCATTTTTTCAATTTAACAGTTTTATAATATTATTTCCTAAATCCAAATGCTCTTCTCCAGCCTCATTAATTCTACCCACCATCATAAAGATACCATCTATCAATTCAACTACATTATTAAAATGGCTCTCTAGCTGCCAAGCTACCCTCTGGTTCTTATCCATATGTAAATCAAGTTCCTTGATTCCACCTTTAGCTTCAGCTAATTGTTTATATATCTCTCTAGTACTATCAATAATCTCTTTCAACAAATCACCTGTTCTTAAGGATAAGTCCTTAACCTCTTCTGCTACAACTGAAAAACCTGCTCCTGATTGCTCTGCTCGAACAGCTTCGATAGCAGCATTTAAGGCTAACATATTGGTCTGATCAGCAATCTTTTTAATCTGCTCTACAAATTTAGAGATATTGTTAATCTCACCATGTAACTGATTAAACACCTTATGAAAGTCATCTAACCTCAGCATCGAACCCTTTAAATCATCTTTCATACTCTTTATAATCTCTTCTTCCACCCTATTCTCCTCTAACACTAGAGTTGCTTTATTATTGATCTGATTGACCACACCAATTATCCATCTATCCTCCTCTTTCATCTTTTCTACTTGATTTTTAAGATTATCCTTATAATCATCAAGCTTATTTTGAATATTCTCCTTTTGAACTAACTTATCTTTTAGAAGCTCAAGCTCCTTATCTTTAGCATCTAACTCAGACCTTAAAGTTAATTTTTCTGATTCTAATCTTCTGATTTCTGCTTTTAATTTACCCCTTCCTAGCATCTTAGCCATCTCCTTTGTCTTATAAACTTATAAATTTATATAATTCTGAGTTGTTTACTTGGTTTTATTCTATAAAAAAAGAGACTTACTGTCAAGATACTTATCATTATTTTAGGTAATTTAGTAGATAAGAATAATAGCTGTCAATTTTTACAATTTAACTAAAGTAATGGTTTAGGGAGTAAAATTCTAATTTTTATTGTCTCTCCTTCCTAAAAAACTCTAATAAATAGAGATTATTTATCTATATGTGAAATATAGCATAGATATTACCAATAATCTCAGTTATAATTAATATAACTATCCATTCCAAAACACATCTTAAACCAAGGAGGTGGAATTAATGTTCAAAGAAGAATTAATTAAGGAAATGAAGAACTATTTTGGAGATGACCAGCGAAGAATAGAACATGCCTTGCAAGTAACCAATTATGCTGAGAGATTAATCAAACTATATCAAGGTGATGATATCAATCCAGAGGTAATCATCTATTCTGCTATCTTACATGATATCGGTATTCATCAGGCTGAAAAGAAATATAATAGCCCAGCTGGTAAATACCAGGAGATAGAAGGTCCACCTATCGCTAAAGAGATACTTACAAGCTTTGATATTAATAAAGAACTAATAGAAGAAATCTGTCAGATAATTGGGCACCATCATTCTCCTGGAACTATTAAGACTACCAACTTCAAACTACTCTATGATGCTGATTGGTTGGTCAATTTACCTGAAGAGTATGGTTTAGAAAATCAAAAGAAACCTTTAGCAGAAGTCATAGATAAAATTTATTTAAGTGATGTTGCTAAGAGTTTAGCTAAAAGTCTATTTATTAAATCATTTTCTTAAATATAGTTTACTTTAAAAAATCCATTTCAATATAGTGATTGAAATGGATTTTTTAAGTATCTCTAAGTGTCTTTAATAAAAACCTCTCTCATAAACCTCTACTCTCTCTGCTGTAGCTTGAGCAGGATAAGACTCTATTATATTACCGCTAATCCAAATATTGACCCCTAATCCTTTCTCAAATTGTTGATCTAACTTTTCAGTATTAATCCAAATTAAATCATATCCTCCCTCTGCAACTAGTTCCTCATGGCTCTTATTTAAATCAGCCACTGTAATATCCTCCCTTTGGCTAACTAGGACTCTATTCTCCTCTACCTCCATTATTATACCTTCAATTGTAGTAGACTCCTCCTTAGCACAAGCTGCAATAGATAACAAGGTTATAAGGATTAAACCTAATTTGAAAAGATTCTTCAAAACCATCACTCCATTTTGATATTATTTTCTAACTGGTTTATTATAGTTAAACTAGTATATCAGTTATTGTATCAGATAAGGCTAATCAAAATTAGTTTAACATAAAACAATTGTAAATATTATACTTTTTATTCTAACAAGAGCGATAATCTCTTTTACTAACAAACCGTTAATACAATAGAGAAGTATTGCCACACTTTCGTATCAATTGTAAACTGTATATTGTAGATTATAAAATATCTCAATATAGCTATTAACTGATGATTCTTGCATTGAAGTTCAAAGTTATATTTATAATAATTAGAATATTATCTTTAAATAATGGCAATTATAATAGTAACTCGAAAGGGGGATATTATGAATTTCAAATCTATCTTCAAAGTGAAGAAAAGGTTTGACCAAATGCTATTAGACAAGGATCCACAGTTATTCTATTCTAAGATAGTAGCTTTAGCTACTGGAGCATTTGTGATAGGTAGACTAACTAAAAAGTAGTTTCTTTAAAATGTAATGCCTTCTTTCAAGTAAGAAAAAGGCAGGGAGCAATCCTTGCCTTTTTAAAGTTAGCATATATTTATAAATATCTTCAATTAATAGATTCTCTTATTCTTTTAGCAAGCTCTACACCAAATTCGTAACAACTTCTTAATTGCTCTTTATCAGGAACATATACAACCTCTAGAGGATCACCAATCAACTCAATCTTAGCTCTTTCTAATCTCTTAGCAATCCTTCTAGTTGCACCTCCTCGCCAACCATATGAACCAAAGGCTGCTCCTATCTTATTTTTAAACCTCAATCCTTCCAATTCTTCTAATAAAGGTACTAGCTCAGGAATTATCACATTATTAATAGTAGAAGATCAAATGATAATTACCTTAGCATCAAGAAACTCTTTAACAATATTATTCTTATCAGACTTAGACTTACGATAAAAATGAACTTCTATCCCTTCATCTATCAAACCATCCGCAATCTTTTTCGCCATTAACTCTGTACTATCCCCACATGGTTTCATAGACAATAATTGCTTTTTCCTTTGTTTTTCCCTCTACCCATTCCAAATACTTTTCAATTATTTTATTTGGCTCTTTACGCCAAATAATACAGAGAAGCCCACCTTAATAAGGTGGGCTTGAATTAAATATTAATCAGATGAGTATCTTTTAACTATGATATCTGACTATTATTGATATACTCAGCTAACTTCTGATCTTCCCTTTTAATATGCTCTATTAACCAACCTGTTACCATCTTATTTAACTTCATCAATGAAGTGACCTTTACCGTAGAATTTTTATAATCTGCTATAACCTCCTTAACCTTACTTTCAAAATTGTGATGTATCTTCTTATGATTTTCATAATCTGGATACTCATACTTTCGTTGTATCTCTTCTTCTTCCCTAAAATGCTTATCGATATAATTTGCCAAGAAATCCATTACTTCTTCAATATCCTTTTCACTACTTTGATTCTTGTGGGCATCTAATAAGTAATTTGCCCTTTCAAATATTCCCTTATGCTGTTCATCAATCTTCTCTACTCCAACCTTATACTTATCATTCCATTTGGTCACAGCTACCTTATCTTCTAAGACAAATTTAGCCACTAGAGATTTTAAATCATTAGCTTTATCCTTTAATTCATTAGATGAATTATTAATCTCTTGGGACATATTATCTATATCCTTGGCTGCTAAAACCAATGCTTCACTATCATTAGCTAAATCTTGAGCACCATAAGCTATCTGTTCAATCTGTGCTGTAGTCTCTTCGCTGGCTTCTTCTATCTGAGCAAATATTTGATTAGTACTCTCTGTAATAGTTTGGCCTTCTAGAGTCTTCTCTTCTACCTCTTTAATAGCCTTAATCACATTTTGAGAGTTTATTCTAGTATTCTCAATCAACCTCTTAACGTTAACAGTAGCTTTAGTGGTCTCTTCAGCTAACTCTCTAATCTCTTCTGCAACTACTGTAAAGCCTTGACCATGCTCTCCTGCTCTAGCAGCTTCTATTGCCGCATTTAATGCTAATAGATTTGTTTGGTCAGCAACATTAGTAATTAGCTCTATAATACCACCTATCTCTTCACTATTGCTATTTAACTCTTTGATTAAATCAACAGTAACTTTGACTTTCTGATTAATCTCTTCCATCCTACTTACTGTCTCTACCATATTCTCTTTACCTGATTGGGTCTGAGCTGTAGACTCTTCTGCAAAACTGGTTACCTCTTCACCACTAGCAGATATCTCTTGAATATTAGCAGACATACTTTCAATCAATTGATTAGTTGTCTCGATAGCTGCATTACCTTCCTCAGTACTGGCAGATAATATCTCACTATATAATAATAAACTCTCTGCATCTTCTAATATCTTATTGACTAAAATACTCTGCTCTTTAACACTCTCATTAAAAGACTGATAAAGCTGTCCAAATTCATCCTGCTTATTAACCTCTAATCTGATAGTTAAATCTCCTGTAGCTAACTGCTTCATCCCATATGTAATCTTAGCCAAGCCTTTGCTTATGTAATTAGATAACCTTAGCATAATAAAGGTAATTAGAAGAGATATAATGATAAAAGTAACCCCTATAGCAGTTAATATCTCAATTTTAAGATCTTCTAAATTGACATTTTGCTTCTCTACAAAATTATTGAATTGTAAATTAACCACTATTCCAACACTTAACAATGCAACGATCAACCCCAGAGTTATGCTTAATAAGATTTTATGTTTGATTTTCAAATTCATAAGATACATACCATCCCACCCTTTAGTTTGAATTTTATCTCATAATAAATTAAGATTCATCTATAATATTAACCTAATTATAACTAAACTCCTGCAAAGCCTCTATTATTTAGCTCACTTTTTTATTTAATACTTTATCTCACTTACTAAAAGACCTAGTTAAAGGATCCTTTAACTAGGTCTTTTAAGATAATTTCTTATAAAATTAGATACCCACTTAATTTATTAATTCTTAAATCTTAAAGCTATGAATTAATTCTTGTAAGTTTTGAGCCATTTTAGTCAATTCCTGAGCAGAATTAGCTACTTCACTAGACATATTTACTATATCTTGAGAAGAACCCATTAATTGCTCACTACTTCCTGCCAAGCTTTGAGCAGATAGTGTTGTTTGCTCAATTTGAGTAGAAGTTTCTATACTATATTTTTTAATATTTTCAAAACTTTGACCTGCCTTCTCTGCAATAACCTCTCCCTCTTTAACCTTATCCTTGACATGGTTAATAGCTGTTAATCCACCAGTAGATAAGTTTTGTATCTCTTTAATCAAACTACTAATATTATCAGTAGCACTATTGGTCTCCTTAGCCAACTCTCTAATTTCATCAGCTACCACTGCAAAACCTCGCCCATACTCTCCAGCTCTAGCAGACTCAATGGCAGCATTTAATGCCAGTAGATTAGTCTGTTCAGCAATATTAGTAATAAATTCAACAACCTTTCCTATCTCTTTAGAATTGGCTTCCAAATTTCTTATCATTGCTAAGGTCTTATCTACAACACGATTGATTTCTTTATTACTATCTATTGTCTCTTGAATATTAATAAACCCTTGTTCAGTTTGAGAAGTTGCGTTTTGAGAAAAACTAGTTACTTCTTGTGAACTAGCTGCAATCTGTTGAATATTTGCTGACATATTCTCTACTAAACTATTAGTCGATTCTATTGTCGCATTACCCTCTTGTGCTGAAGCAGATAATTCTTCACTATATGCTGATAAGTTTTCTATTATTTCAAATATATCAGCAATCAATTTATTTAAATTATTACGCATCATTTCTAGATTTTCTCCTAGTTGTCCAATCTCATCTTCTCGGTCAACTATAATTTCCACAGTTAAATCACCTTGAGCAAACTTATTAACCTTAGAAGTTAGTTCAATAATTGGTCTAGCAAAATAGTTAGCTAAATAATACACTATTACTGTCACCAATATGAAAGTAATGGTAGCTACTAGACTAATCACTCTTATTAAACTGGCTAGATTGGCTTTAATATCATCTATATATATGCCTGTTCCTAACACCCATCCCCAAGGCTCAAACCCTGCTACATAGGATAACTTAGGTTCAATCCTCCCTTTTTCATCATAGTACTGCCACCTATACTCTAAAAACCCATTTCCTTCTTCTTTAACTATATCGACCATCTCCACAAATATCTGTACTCCATTAGAATCTTTAATGTTAGATACATCTTGACCATTAAGTTTAGGACTTGTAGGGTGCATAATCATTCTGCTTTGTAAGTCATTTATCCAAAAATAATCCTGCCCTTCTCTCCCATAAGTGGTATTCTTAATTAAATCCTTAGCCCTAGCTTGAGCCTCTTTTTGACTTAAAAACCCTTGCTTTTCTAACTTATGGTAGTAATTTAATGTTCCTAGATTAGACTCTACAAGATTCTTTAATTTATATCTTTTTTCTTCATATAATCTATCCTTCATAAAAGAATAGCTAGTTACAGAAATACCGACTATAACCAATAATACTATTGTTAATATAGAACAGAGCAACTTAAATTTAATATTTTGCATATTTCTAAATATTTTCATAATATTCCTCACTCTCTTTAATTTAAGTTTATATTTATTAAAGATTTAGTATTAAATTAAAACTATAACCAACATAAATATTTATGTTATGTATAATTCCCCATAATCAAATAAACTCCTTTTGGTTATTTGTGGTATTTATCCTTTTACTATTAATATATACATTAAAAAATTAGCTATATTAATATAGCTAATTTTTTAACTATAACCATCTCTAATTAAGGTATTATAATTCTTCCTTAATCATTTCATATAGTTCTTCTACACTATCTGCTTGAATTAATTCACCGTCTACTAAAGCAAAAGGTCCCAAAGCACAATCACCACAATATCCTAAACAAGCTTCTACCTCTACACTGACACCATCTAATTCATTTTCAAGCTTATTTGCCAATTCTTCTGTTCCATAAGCAAAATTATTTTCACAAAAACTTATTTCTGACATTAACCTCACCTCCGAATTTATTAATACAAAAAATTGAAAATAATAATTAACTATCTATTTCTTCTTATTATTTGGATTATTTCTTCAATTGATACACTATTAAAATTAACATTCTTTAATTTGATTTTTTCTTCAATAGCTTTTTTTAAAGTTGGAGATTTTCTAATATCACCAATTACAATAGCACCTATTACTTGTTTATCTTTAAGTAAAATTTTAGTATAAGATTTATCCTCATGTTTTTCTTCTATTATGATATTGCTAGCTTTATCTTCATCTATAATTCCCATAGAAAATAAAGAAATCCCAAAAGCTCGTAAGGTAATAACAGGAACAAGATGTTGATAAGTCTCCTCTTTCCCTACAATATTATAACCTGCTGTCTTTCCTTGCTCAATAGCCATATTCCACAAACCATAAATTCTATTATTAAACTCTACTACATCACCACTAGCATATATATTGGCAATATTAGTTTCCATCTTATCATTAACAAGAACTCCTCTATTGCTTTCAATACCTGTATCTGTTAGAACATTTAAATTGGGGTTTATTCCTGTAGAATAAATTACCATATCACAATCTTGTTTTTTACCTTTCTTAGTCAAAAACCCTTTTACTTGATTTTCCCCAATAATTTCTTTTACTTCAGTATCTAATAAAACCTCAATATCTGCTTCTTTCATTGCCTCTTCCAATATCTTAGCAGCTTTCTTATCTAATTCTCTAGGCATAAGATTAGATGAAATTTCAGCAATAGTTACATCCTTCCCTTGTTTTGATAAAATCCAAGCTATCTCTAACCCTTGAATTCCTCCACCAATAATTAAAACTTTACTACTACTCTTAGTTGCATCCCTTATATTCCAAGCATCCTTTAAACCTCTTAAAGTAAATACTGATTTTTTATCTATACCTTTAATAGGTGGAACAAGATTAGAAGCACCCTGTGCTAATAATAATTTACTATACTCAATTTTAGTACCATCCTCTAATTCAATTTTATTATCATTTGGAAGAATACTCTTAACTTTTTTGTCTATGTAAAGTTCTATATTATTTTCATCATACCAATTTTTCTTCTGTAACAATATCTTATCTTCTTCTAAGCTACTTAACAGCCCCTTTGAAAGTCGAATTCTATTATAAGGATAGAACTTCTCTTCACCAAAGAGTTCAATAGAACTTTTTTTATCAATTTCTCTAATTGCCTTAATTGCATTAATTGCTGATATACCATTACCTACGATTACTATCTTTTCCACAGTTATTCCCTCCAGTCATTAAGCACTAACTATCTATTATTCTATACTTTATTATTTTTATTATAATTAAATTCCTTAAAAATAGCTTTTTTGGTTCTTCCACGACTTTTGTGAAAATAATTTAAAATCAAAAGAATTATTAGACGCAGATTTACGCAGACAAAAGCGGACTAAAAAATAAGAAATGAAATAATAAAAGGTTTTAAATCAGATCTTAGTCAGATTTTAGTCTGCGTCAAAAAAGATTTTGATTTATATCTTTTATAAAAATTATTAGTTCAACTTATATAAAATAGGCATTAATCACAAAGTTCGTTGTTGAACCGCTTTTAATTATATAACCTCAAAGTAAAATTTTATTATTATTTAATCTAAGCTTAACTGAATTTATAATCAAACAAATAATAAACTTAAAGGCGATTTGAAGAATAAATTATTTATTTTTCAAATCACTAATTTTAATTTTATACTATACCCTATAATTCAAAAACACTTATTACTAAAAGTTTGCAACCCAATCCTTAACTTCATCATTAACTTCAGGACTTAAATCACCATCCCATTTAAACCCTTTAGCTAAGACTTTAACTCCTAAATCTACTAATTTATCTTCTAATAAATCTACAGCTCCACAAAATTCTGGAAAAGATTCATCACCAGTTCCAAAGGCTACTCCATTTTTAGATGATAAATCAATATTATCTAAATTATCATAAAAATCATAAAAATCTTCTTGCAACTCTCCTGACCCCCAAGTTGATGAACCTAACAGAATTAAGTCAAAATCTTTTAGCATATCTACATCTGCCTTAAGTACATTAATTCGTTTTACATTATACTTCTCTGTTAAAACTCCTTCTAATATCTCTGACAATTCCTCAGTATTTCCCATAGTTGAACCATAAACAATAATTGCTTTTTCCATATGTATCTCCTCCTTGACTTCAGTAATTAGTGAGTACTGAGAAATGATTAGTAAGTAGTTAAAAGATTAACAACATTACTTTTTACTTCTTATTGTCCTTAGGTGTAAAAGAACAATATCCAATCTTATCACTATTCTTTTTAATCTCTTCCCATCTACCTTCTGGTATTACCTCTTTAGCTGTTGGATATAAAATATGATTCTCTTTAAAAATATGATCTCTTAATATTAAAATTAAATATTCCGTATTATCTTTCAACTCTTCTTTAAAATCATCAAATTCTATCTTTTCAATATGCTCAGTTAAATAATCAATCTTCTCTTTTCTAGGCCACAAATCTTCATGCTCCATCTTCATAATTCTCGTTGGTCCTGTTACTCCTGTATAATCTACCTCTGGAAATAAAGCTTCTTCCTCTCGCTTATGATGGTTCTCAGTCTCTAGTAATAGATAAGATACCTCCTTTAACTCTTTAAACACATCATTGTTACAATCATAACTATTCATCTCTTGGATTACTTTATTTGCTTGCTCTAATCTATCTAAGACCTTTAATATCTCATCATGTTCAACAATTAAAACCTGTAAGGGATGACCTTCCTCCACTTCTGCCTTTAATGCTTTTAGTTCTTCTGCCATCACTTCAATATGGGCTTCACATAAATGGCGTAATTCAGTTTCTGGCAAACCTTCATTAATCAGCTCCTGTTCAGTCTCAGATAGCTCCTTAGGACTGATTCTTTCTAATAATGCCCTAGCTTCTTCTTTAACTCCACTAACATCCTCGCCTGAATTCAATTTTTTTAATAATTCCTTCAATTCTATTTTATTAATTTTCACTTCTATACCCCCTTTCAATAATTACCTATTAACATTAATTATTTTTTAAATAACTTTTTCTTTGTATATTCATTATAACTTTAATCAATACTATCAGTATGTGATTTCAATCAAATTTACAAAATAAAAGGAGGTAGTTTAATGTCAGATAAAGATGTAAAAAACTCTTATGAACGAAGTGCTAAAAGAATGCAAGGAAAATCCCAAGCTGATAAAACAATCGGTTCTCAATTATCCAATAAAGATTATAACGATCCTGAACTCCATGGTGATATTCATAACGACCTTAAGATAGATTATAATGATTTTGAAAAGTCACCTTCTATGGAAGAGCTACATAAATGGCAGAGAGAGCATATTCAAAAGGATGATCAAGGTAAAGATGGCTACCCAATGAATGTCATCATCGATCCTGCTATGAGAGAAATGTATCAGGTCGTTAATAAGGCAGAGATGACCAATGTCTTTGACCGCTTTAGTGAACAACAGCCTATCCAATGTAAATTCTGTGTAGAAGGACTATCCTGTCAACTATGTGCTAATGGTCCTTGTCGTATTCATCCAAAAGCTCCGCGTGGAACCTGTGGTGTTGATGCTCATACTATGGTTGCTAGAAACTTTATGTACCGCCATGTTACTATCGGTACATCAGCCAATATCTTCCACGCTCAACAAGCTGCTAGAACCTTAAAAGCTGCTGGTAAACATCCTGAGAGCGGATTGAAGATTCGTGACCCTGAAAAATTAAAGAAATATGCTGAGATGGCAGGTCTAGACTCAAGTAAGTCCATTGAAGAAGTAGCAGTTGATTTTGCTAACTGGGTTATAGATGATATTCATAGTCCTTATCATATTGAATCTAAAGCCGTTGAAGCCTTTGCTCCTGCTAAGCGTAAAGAATTATGGAGAAAGCTTGGATTATTCCCAGGTGGTGGATATAGTGAGGTTGCTTATTCTCAAACCCAATGTATGACCAACTTCAACTCTGACCCAATTGAATTCTTATTAAGATCTGTCCGTTTAGGAGTTGCTAATGAATATCAAGGATTATTCTTATTAGATATCCTTCAAGAAATCCTGATGGGAACTCAAGAAATAACTGAAAAGAAACAGAATATGGGTCTTTTAGATGAAAATATGATTAATGTTGTTACTAATGGTCATATGCCATTACTTGCCCATGTTGCAATCGACCTTGCCTCTAGTGATGAATGGCAACAGAAAGCCAAAGATGCAGGTGCAAAGGGTATCCAGATTCTTGGTCATGTCTGTGAAGGACAACAATTAATGAATTATGAAGGTACCCATAATCAGAAAGGATATGGTGGACAGGAAGGTGAATGGTTGAGCCAAGAATACTTATTAGCTACAGGAGTAGTCGATATGTTTATGTTCGATTATAACTGTACTGTACCAACTATGCCACTTTTCGCTAAAAAGTTTGGTACTAAGCTACTAAGTACTCATCCTGTTATTAAATTACAAGGAACCGAAACCTTAGACTTTGTTCCTGAGAAGATGAAAGAACAAGCAGAAAAAGCCTTGAATAAAGCTATTGAATCCTTTAAAGAACGTAAAGGTTCTAATAGAGAAACCTATATCCCCCCACATACTTCTGATTGTACCGTTGGGTTCAGCACAGAATCAGTTAAAGAAGCTCTTGGAGGAGACTTCAAGCCACTGATTGACCAAATTGCTAATGGTAATATTAAAGGTATAGCTACTATCGTTGGATGTACAACTGCTCGTTATGGTCAAGGTGGAAGTAACATCTTCAAGATTACCAAAGGATTAATAGAAAATGATATCTTAGTTCTTTCTGGTGGTTGTACTTCTGCTGTTATGGAATACACAGGATTAACTAACCCTAAAGCTGCCGAAGAATGTGGTGAGGGACTAAAAGCCGTCTGTAAACAATTAGGAATCCCTCCAGTATTAAGCTATGGTGCTTGTGTAGATATCGGTAAAATGACTCAAACTGCTAAGGAGATTGCTGACACCTTAGAAGTAGATACTAATAAATTACCATTAGTAATTGGAGCACCAGAATACTTAGAACAAAAAGCAGTTGCCGATGCTTGTACTGCTGTTGCACTAGGTTGGTTGGTACATGTTGCTCCAGTACCATCAATTACTGGTAGTGATGTAGTAGTTAAGACCCTTACCGAAACTACAGAAACACTTGGATTAGGAAAAGTAGTAGTAGAGATGGATGCTGAAAAGACAGTCCAAATCTATGTCGACCATATTGAAAAGAAACGAAAAGAGTTAGGATTATAAATGAAAAAGAAGAAGTGGAGAACCCTCCACTTCTTCTTAATTTCTTTTCTTATCAGTCACTAAACCTGCTATCATCAGCCCATCCTTAGGTACAGAAAAAGGTGGTGCATAGGATAGATCAATATCAATCAATTCAGCTGCCTTCATTTCATTATGAATAGCTGTAGCTAAGACATCTATTCTCTTATCTACACCATCCTTACCAATTATCTGTCCTCCTAAGACTCTACCACTATCTTTCTCTACAACTAACTTAATAGTAATTTTAGTATAATCAGGGTAATATCCAGCATGATTACCTGCTTTAATTACAGAGCTGACCACATCATAACCTTTCTCTTTGGCCTCTCTAACTGTAAGCCCAGTACAAGCAACAGCTAAGTCACATACTTTAGTAATTGAAGTTGCTAAAATTCCTTTAAATTCATCCTCTACTCCACATAAATTACTCCCTGCTACCCTACCATGCTTATTGGCAGTAGAACCTAATGGTACCCAAATCGGCTGACCAGTAATTAAATTGGTACTCTCGACACAATCTCCTGCTGCATAGATATCAGCAATATTGGTCTCCATCTTGGAGTTAACCTTGATTGCTCCTGTCTGACCAAGTTCAATCCCTGCCCTTTTTGCTAAGTCTGTATTTGGTCTTACACCAATAGCTAGAATCACAAAATCACAGTCCAACTCTTGACCTGATTCTGTAATAACTCGCTCTACACTCTTATCACCTTGAAATTCTATAACTCCATCTCCTAAAATTACCTCTACCCCTTTATCTTGTAGATGCTCAACAACTATCTCTGCCATATCATCATCAAGATTAGTTAAAACTTGGTGAGCTTTTTCTACTACACTTACCTCTATATCATGCTCTAATAGGCTCTCAGTCAACTCTAAACCAATATACCCACCACCAATAACTACCGCTTTTTTAGGCTGATTTAATTGGATATGATCAATGATTCTATCAGCATTATGGACATTTCTTAATGGAAAGATATTATCTAAGTCTATCCCTTTAATCTCAGGAACAATAGGGCTTGCTCCAGTAGCAATTAATAACTTATCATACTTTACTCTGTTAATCTCATCTCTTAAAATATCCCTAACTATTACCTCTTTACTATCTACCAATATATCTTCAACAGAGTGTTGTGACTTAACCTCTGCTCCTTTTTTCGCTTCAAACCTCTCTGGCGTATAGATAATAACACCATCTCTTTCTTCAACTATATTAGATATATAATAAGGGAGTCCACAACCAGAATAAGAGATATCACTATCTCTTTCAAAGATTACAATCTCAGCTTCAGGATTGATTCTTTTGGCTCTAGCTGCTGCACTGGTTCCTGCAGCAACTCCACCAATTATTACTATTTTCATCTTATCGCCTCCTCAACTATATTATATCCATCTAATAAATATCTAAGAATCTAATTTACTTAAAATACTTATAATATACCTTCTATAATAAAAATAATTCTCCTTGTTACAGAAGCATCTGCTTTAAATCTTCTACTATGTAATCACTTTTTAATCTGATTAGTAGATACTTACTATGTTAAGCCCCAAATATAATTATACTAATATCCCATTATCTATAAAGATTATTTTTCTATTATGTATAACTAATATTAGTTATATTGTTCTAAAAACTAATCTACTTACTAAAATATATTATGATTTATTTGGAATATTATTATCAATCACTTCTTAACAAATATTAGCAGCAATTATAGTATTATAAAAGCCACAGAATAAATTCTGTGGCTTATTAACATATTTTAAATTAAATTTTCAATAACTATCTAGCTTAAATTTATTGGTCTATTAAAACAACTTCTCTATTCTTTAATTTATGATAATGTTATAGAAGGTTTTTGGACTTTAGCAACCTCATCAACCTTAACTACCTTCTTCTCTTCTATAGACTTTAAGATCGCTAATACAGTTTTAAGGTCTCCAAACTCCACCTCTGGAGCTACAGAAATACTCTCTTGGAGAGTGAAGTCTTTGTAGAAGTTTAATAATTCATTATAAAAACCTCGTTTAGGCTTGAAAGGAATCTGTTCTGAACTACCATTATTGTAAAAGACATTTACTATACCAGACTTTCTCTCTTCTAAATAGATCATCCCTTCAGTACCAAAGATTCTTGTTCCTAACAGTGGGCGTTGAGCCTCTTGACCACTGGGGAAGTAAGAAAACTGTCCAATCACACCACTTTTAAATTCCATATTGATGTGAGCAGAGCGATAAGGCATATAATCTTCCTCTTGAGGTTGACCAAAGGCATGTAAATTATCTATAGCACCAAAGATATGGCGAATTCCCGCTAGATTATGGATAGCACCATCTAATAATCTACCACCTGGAAAATCAGGATGCTGTCGCCACTCTTTAGCTGCAAAAGTATTTCCTAACATATCTTTAGGGAAATCAGTGATATAATTACTAATAAAGTAGACAACATCACCAATCTTACGCTGCTTAATTAAATCTCTAATAATATTATTCTCTTCATTATATCTAAAGTTTTCAGCAATCATAATTTTAATCTTATACATGTCGGCAAATTGAGTAAATTCTAAAGCATCTTCTAAGTTTGTAGCAAGAGGCTTTTCACAGATTATATTGACCCCTACTTGGGCTATATCTTCTGCCACTGGGAAATTATCTTCAATAGGAACCATAATATCAACAGCATCTAAACTCTCTCTGTTAATCATCTCTCTATAATCAGTATATGCCTTATCTTGACCAAGACCAGCCACCTGAGTAGCCTTAATTGCCTTATTTTTATCAATATCACAACATGCAACTATCTCATACTTATCTTGAAGCTCTTGGTAAGCTGGGTAATGTAATCTCTCCCAAGCCAAGCCACAACCAATAATCGCTACCTTTACTTTTTGCAAATTTATCAACTCCTATAGTATCTTTTTTAGTTTAATGATTGATTAATCTATTAGGACAATTTAAATACTCTATACAATTATATCTTGTGCACCGATTATCATCTTTATACTTAACTAGTTTTAGCAATTACTACTGCTTTATATCTTATCCCAAAAATACACTAAAGAGCTGTAACTTCCACACATTTTACTTTAAAAAGCAAGTAAAATTCTAAATTTTCTTTAAGAGTGATTTTTTCTTATCTAAAAGTCTGTTATAATTCATTTCCTAAATTTATTACAGAAATTTTTATTGAAAAATTAAAGTATTGAGATACTAATCGTAGTTAAACATCTTATAAATATAATCTTTATTCAACTATCAATTAGTTTTAATGACAACTTTGATTATCTTTTTTATCATCTTCATCACACTTATGACTATGATACCCTTTCATCACTCCATTGCTAAAATCAAACTCAGAACAGAACCAATCACCGTCCCTACACTATTAACCCTCATCTGATGAAGGGTCTTAACTGTTGCTGCACTACCTACTTTAACTATATCGGCAACGGCAATACTACCTGCTAACTCTTCATCAATTAACATCCTGCAATGTTTAACCTTCTCCCATAACCTCTCCTTCCAACTAGCCACTTTTTCTATATTCTCCATGGATAAAATATCATAAATTGGAGCAATCCTATCATAAAGCCTTTTTATTTTATCTGTATCTCTATTCTTCATTTAGTCACCTCTTAAATTTTCTCTAATTGCTCTATTACAATTAAACCTCTTCTATTATTCTATCGGCTTTATTAAATCTAACTGGAAAGAAGGCAGGAGTCTTTCTCATATAATCCTCATATTCCTCACCAAACTCTTCTAAAACAACAGCTTCCTCTCTTTTAGCTAATTTATAATAGGAATATAATAATATCGGTAGCATAATAAAAGTCGATAAAGTAGGCCATTGAATCATCATTCCTATTGTTAACATAAAGATGCCTAAATACTGAGGGTGACGGACATAACGATAGATTCCATCAGTAACTAGCTCTCCTTGACCCCGATGTATCTGCCACCAGCCTATCGCCATAATTACTAGCCCTAAACCAAAGATAAAGCTACCTATTTGACAGATTAGTAATGCTTTCTCTACCCCAACTCCAAAACTCGCCAATAAATGACCACTCTCATGTCCAAAGGGATTTAGGACCGGTATCTTAATTCCAAAGATTGAAGTTAATAAGTAAATTGTTAAAGGAAAACCATACATTTCAGTAAATAAAGCTACAAAAAAGGCACTAACTACTCCCATACTTCTCCATTCATACTTCTTTTTAGGACGAATAAAGCTAATTACAAAGAATAGCACCCATAAAACATTGATTATTACTATCGACCATAACCCATAATCATAGTTCATTAACATCCCTCCTCTTCTAATTTTTCAATTCTTAACATTAAAAACTATAAGGTAGCTTAAAAGGTAATAATTTATCTAAAATTTTAGTTAATAAGGTGAGTTTATTGGTCATCATAAAGATACCAAGAGTTATTAAAATTAAAGCCATAACCAATTGTATATCTCTGCCATATTTACTCAATCTTTTAATTATAGGAATCGCCTTATTAAAAGATAATCCTACTAAGAGATAAGGAACACCTAAACCTATTGAAAAGAAGAACATCACTACAGCACCATTAATCTCTGTTGTTCCTGTTAACATTATGACTGAATAAAAGGTAGGGGCAATACAATGGGAACAGACTATAGCAAAAAAGACACCTACTAAAAAAGTACTAAGATACTTATAGCCTTGAGGAACAGACCTAACATCGACCCTATTACTAAAATCAAGCTTATGTAGAAAATTTAGTTTGATTAGTCCAGCCATCTTTAATCCTAAAAGGATAATAAATACTCCTCCAACTATGTTAAAATATCTAATATTATCCTTAAAAAAATGACCAATTTCACTAACTAACCCACCAATTAAAGTAAATACTAGAGTAAACCCTAAAATAAAGACCAAAGTACTAATTACAATGTGAGCTTTCATCTTCTTTTGTATAGTTGCCGATTGTAAATCCTCTAAAGATAGTCCAGTAATTAAGGTAAAATAGACAGTAATCATCGGAATAATACAAGGTGATAAAAAAGAAAAAAAACCAATGATAAAAGAGACTAAATATATACTTTCCACTAACATTCCTCCTTAAAATACCGCCTAGGGGTATTATTATAATAAGTATATGCTTAGCCTCTTAAAAGATATTCTTAAAATTATATATTTCCTTTAAGTCAATTCTTAGACAATCATTAATCAATAAAATTTTATTTAGTAAATTTAAAAATTACATCCATCAGTTCACTAATAACCTCATCACCTTCTTCACCTACATCTACAGCATTTTTAACACAACCATGGGTATGGGACTCTAAAATACTCATCCCCACCTTATTTAAAGCTCCTTTTATTGCTGCAATCTGAGTTAAAACCTCGACACAATACTTTTCATCATCTATCATATTTTGAATGCCTCTTACTTGACCTTCTACTCGTTTTAATCTAGTAATTAAATCCTTCTTATTTCCACAATATGATGACATAATTATTACCTCCTTTTTTAGAATATAGAATTGATAATTTAAGAACTTTAGATTTTAATTCTCCATTCTTAACTTTCAATTCTCAATTATCTTAGTGGCAACTTTGATTATCATTATTCTTATCATCTTCATCATGTTTATGACCCATCATCCCTTTCATCATGAAGATGTGCATCAATGGGCAGAGTAAGAATAATAACCAACTCCAAGAACTCGCCTCTCCTCCCTGCGAAGTACCTACAAACCAAAAGGCTCCAAACATAACTAAACAACAAAGTAACATCATCAATCCATGTCCACCATGAGATTTCTTTTTATTCATCTTACATCACTCCTCTTTTTTAGTTAAGAATTTAATTCTCAATTTTCAACTTTCAATTCTCCATTATTTCCTAGTGGCAAGAAAAATCATCATCATTGTTATTCTTCTGTTTAAAGGCACCTATCTTCTTACCAATCAGATAAAATAATCCTACTACAATTCCTATTAAAATAAACCCAGCCAAAATCTCCATCATATCCCTCCTTATTTTAACTTAGCCATTAGCCAAGCAGCTATTAAATAAAGAATAAGCCCTAAAATAAAGCTTAGATTAAAACCAAAAATCATTGCCACAATTAAAGTGAGTACAGAACCTATTACTATTCCAACTCCATTAATTCCCCAAGCATAAGGTATAAATTGATTTAATTCTGATTCTTTTAATCTGGCTAGCATTTTTGGGAAAGGTAGCCCCATAAAAAAGCCTAAAAATAAAAGTAATAAGCTAATAAAAATCATCTTAAATCCTACTTCTTTAATTCCAGTCCAATATAATACTTTATTGATTAATATAAGCTCAACTGTAGCTAATCCAATTAAATAAAAGATAGGATTCTTATCTTTGAATATTTCTTTTTTAGAATAAAACAAATTAGATATTCCAGCACCTACTAGTAAAGATACTATTACCGTCACAAAGGAATTAATAGGATGCTCTAAATATAAGGTTAATTTCTGAATTAAAGTTATCTCTAGTATAATAAAAGCCATACCTAAGAGAGTAAAAAAGAAGAATAATTCCACAAAGTTCTCCTCTTTAATCTTTCTAGTCCCAATATTAAATAAGATTAATAGTAACAATGTAGATACTGCCAATATCAATGATAAGGTAGTAGGAATACCTTGTTCGAAATTATAGAAGAAAGGCTGATTATCACTAGTAGCATCAATATTAGCTGGAATTTGACTAGTCAAATTTTCTAAAGTCCATTCTCCCTCTTTCATCTTCTTTAAAGAATCATCTTCAAAAATTCTAGGCAGATGAAGAGGCTGTACATTATATTTAACCATTAATTGATAGATATTATTAACCTGAGCCTTAGTAAATCCTGAAGGCTTAACCAACATTACTGGATATTTTAAGCCATGATTCTTCATTGGTTTAAAGCCAATAATAATAGTATCAGATATCTTAGTATAAGGCACCCCTGTTTCATAGGAGTATTCAATTACTGTACTTAACATCTTCAATAAATCATGCTCACCATGAAAACGAAAGCTAACTATACCCTCATCAGTCAATTTATTAAAATAATCTCCTAAAGCCTCTTTAGTATAGATATAGTTTTCTGCTAAGGTATTGGCCATCCCACTTCCGAGATTAGTCATTACTAAAGAGAGATAAATCTGGTCAAACTTTTGATCACTTTTTCTAATTACATTTCTCCCATCACCAATAATCGTTCTAACCTGTGGGTGATTATAAATATCCCCACTGAACTCTTTTAATTCTTCGGTAGCTAAGACTGTACTCTCATTAATCTCAATCGCAGTAACCTCTTCAATCCCTGCTAATAAAGCATATAATATCTCTTCTCCTCCACCAGGACCAATTAAGGCAATCTTTTGAGGTTTACCTACCTTCATAGGAAAATAACCAATATCCTCTTTTAAATACTCTAGCTTGTTATAATCTCCATCAAAGCGAATCATAAAAGAAAAAGAGGCACCATCCATTCCTACTAATAACCTATTAGGATCCTCCTTTAAAGGATAAACATCGGTTCTACTAAATTCGTTCCACCTTGTAAAAAGACTCTTTTCTCTTATATCAAAAGAACTATTAAATCCAATATGGGGACTGCTTTTAAAACTATTAAAGTTATTCTCATAGAGTGAAGTTAATTGCCCAAAGTTAAAGACTATAAGAAGAATAATCACTGAAGATAAAACTAATACTAGCTTATTCTCTTTAAAGGGTAGCATCATCAATAAAACAACTAAAATAAAGGTAATAATTATTGTTTGAATTAACCCTAAATACTTCATTAATAAGACTGCCAGAATAAGCCCTAGTACTCCACCTAATAAATCTACAGAATAGCTTTGATAAGGGTCATCTTGTAATTTAAAAAGATAAGAAATAATTGACCCTCCTATAATAAAAGGAATTATCGCTAATAGAATATAAAAAACTGGATTTCCTAGGTAGGGTGCTAAGATAATTACTGAAATAACTACTATATAAGATAAGATATAAATCCAACTGAAATGCTTTAAAGAATATTTATTATTCTTACTTAGAAAATAAGTTAGTATCCCACCAAGTCCTAATCCCAAAATAGCAAAGGAAATTACCAAATAAGCAAAATGATTAGGTAAAATTACTGAGAATATTCTACTAGCAAGTAATTCATAGCTAAATAAAGTTAATGAAACCATAAATAATATTGTTAATGATTCTTTAGACCTTTTCATACTTAACCTCCATGCCTATCAATTATGATAAAATTCAATATATTTACTTAGTTCTTCCATAATATCTTCTATACTGAAAATCTCTTCGATATGATATACTCCAGCAGGATATTTTTTAGTATAGATATAATTAGCTATAATTGATGTAATTTTTCCTGTAATTTTAGATTGATTATTTCCTAAAATAGAGCATTCAAATTTTATTTCTTTTCCATCTTTCTTACCTAAAGCATCTACCTTAGCTGCAAATAAATCTGATCCCAGATTAATTTTTTCAAAAATTTTTATAATCATTTTTCTAAAAAGGGTTACTTTTAAAAGGTTAAAAAAACCTAATTTTTTTAAAAGAGCTAAAAGCCTTGTAACCAATTTAGAATCAAAACAGATACGATGTGAAACAGTCTTGATATTAAGTGTTTTAGGTAAGATATGTTGTTCTACAAAATTAAATCGATAAGTAATCCTACTACCAAGATTTCTAGGAAAGGCTATTCTTTTACCATCCTCAAAGCTTTTGACTTCTTTCAATCCCCCACCTTTAATAACTTTAAATACCGTATTTATATTATCAATCATCCATTCAATTGCAGCTTTTCCATGCTCTTCTCCAAGCCCAAGCATTACAGAAATATCAACTCTATCTAGAACATCTAGGTGAGATTTACTGTATTTGACTAATAAATTCGTAATTCCCGGAGACAACCCAACACTCAAAACAGCAGTAGTATCTGAAGCTTTAGCTGTATCCTGTAATGATTTAACCTTTGCTAGAAAATTGTAGGATGCTGTAATGTCAATATAATGGATACCATTTTTTAAACAAGACTCAATAAATTTTATATCTTTTTGATCTACACACATTACTACAAGAAAAACTTCTTCTAATACTTTATTTCTATCTTTGCCTGCAAAGATATCAAATTCCAAAGGCAATATATCTCCATTACTTTTTTGAGCAAACCTTCTTGCTTTTTCATAATTTCTCCCAGCTGCAATAACTTTTCTTGGAAATTTGCTACCTAAATCTTTACAGATAACTTGCCCTACCTTGCCATATCCACCAACAACTAATATTTTATCTCTCATGATTTTAACAACCTTTCAAACATTCTTTACATTCGCTAGTGGCAGCTAAAATTATTGTTATTATCAGTTGGATTGCTTACAACTCTAGTAATTTTAGGCTGAATAGCTGTTCTAGTACTTACTAATTTAATTATTAAAAATGCAATTCCTAAACAACTTAATGCTCCTATTATACCAGAAAATTCATTCTCTAAAGGCATTAGATAAGTACCTGTAAAATAACCTAGAATCATGCTAAATAAAGGAAACAAATAAATCAATAATGCCGAAAAGACCAAATTCTTACCTTCCATCTTCAAGCTTATTTGCTGCCCTTCAACAGCTCCAACTGGATTATCCACTTCTACTAACATCTCACCACTCTCATGATCCTCAGCTAATTCACATTTCTTCTTACACTTACTACAAGCTGAGTAGCGTTCAATCCTGACTATAGCCGATTTACCATTATTAACAACTACTTCGCCTATCTCTTCCACAACAATACCTCCTTTAATAAAGGCAACACCATACCTCTGTATTGTATCTAAAAATTAGCTTAAGAGGGGTTGACTTAGCACCCCCTCTTAAGCTAATACTTATATTTACTCTATTCCTACAACCTCATATCCAGCTTCGGCTACAGCTGCCTCAAACCTATTATCCTCTACTTCATGAGCTAACTCAACGATAGCTCTCTTCTCTTCTGCACTAACATCAGCACTTGTTACTCCACAAATCTCTTCTAACTCTTTCTTTACCCTTCCTGCGCAATGTCCACAAGTCATTCCTTCAATTTTAATAGTCTTTTTCATAATTATCATCTCCTTTAATTTCAGTAATTAGTGAGTAGTAAGATGTAAGAAGTTAAAGCTTATTAATCACTACTTACATCTTACTACTATTTATATTTAGGCTTAATATCAACCTTTCTTAATAGGTTAGCGTTAGTAACTACACTAATTGAACTAGTTGCCATTGCAGCCTCAGCAATAATTGGATGAAGCAATCCCAAAATTGCTACAGGAATAGCCACTGTATTATAGATAAATGCCCAGAATAGATTCTGCTTAATCTTCTTAAAGGTAGCTCTAGATAATTTAATTGCTGTAATTACTGAAGACAAATCTCCTCTAACTAATGTAACATCAGAAGATTCAATAGCAATATCTGTTCCAGTACCAATGGCAATCCCTACATCGGCTTGAGTTAAAGCAGGAGCATCATTGATTCCATCACCTACCATCGCAATAGCACCGAATTTATCCTGTAGTTTTATAATCTCATCAACCTTACCATCAGGTAAGACCTCTGCTACCACATGGTCAATTCCTACCTCTTTAGCAATTGCTTTAGCAGTTCGTTGGTTATCACCAGTTATCATAGCAGTTTCAAGACCTAGTTCTTTTAACTCTGCAATCGCTTTCTTAGAATCCTCTTTAAGAGCATCAGCAACTGCAACTATACCAGCTAACTTATCTTCTACACCAATTAACATAGCAGTTTTAGCTTCTTTTTCTAAGCGTTGCATCTCATCTTCTACTTGACTTACTTTAATACCTGACTCTTCCATTAATCTTCTACTACCAATAAGTACCCTTTGATCATCAATCTCAGCTTTAACTCCCTTACCAGTAATAGATTCAAAGTTATTAATATCTGCTAAATCAAGGTTATCCTCTTTAGCTTTTCTGACGATGGCCTCACCTAAAGGATGCTCTGAACCCGCTTCTACACTAGCAGCAAATTTTAATAACTCTTCTTGACTAAAATCATCACTAGGTACCAAATCAGTAACTTCAGGCTTTCCTTTGGTAATAGTTCCTGTTTTATCAAAGACTATAGTATGAACTTCCTTTAAGGTCTGAATTGCTTCACCTTTTCTAATTAACACACCATTCTCTGCTCCAATTCCTGTTCCTACCATCAAAGCTGTCGGTGTTGCTAATCCTAAAGCACACGGACAAGCAATTACTAACACAGCTATTGTAGCAAAGATAGCAGCAGTAATTCCAGTTAAAGAAGGGTCAACCCAAGGTATATAAACTGCTGCCCAGCTAGTAATACCAGATAAAGTATCAGGAAAGACTAACCATAAGACAAAGGTTAATACTGCAATTATTAATACAGTAGGCACAAAGATGCTAGTTACCCTATCAGCAAACTCTTGAATCGGTACCTTAGTACCCTGTGCCTCTTCAACCATCTTAATAACTTGAGACAAGAAAGTATCCTTTCCTATCTTAGTAGCTTTTACTTTAATTAAACCTCGTTGATTGATCGTAGCTCCAATTACCTCATCACCGATCGATTTTTTAACAGGCATTGATTCTCCAGTTGCCATCGATTCATCTAAGGCACTTTCACCTTCGATAATCTCACCATCAGTTGGTACTTTCTCTCCAGGCTTAACTATCATTACATCACCAATCTCTACCTCTTCAATAGGAATCTCTACTTCCTCATCATCTCTAATAACAGTAGCAGTCTTAGCACCAAGCTCTAATAACTTCTTAATTGCTTGAGATGCTTGACCTTTAGCCCTAGTTTCAATATAACGACCAGTTAAATGGAAGCCCATAATCATAGCAGCTACCCCTGCATAGTTAGCAATTGGACTAAAGAAAGTCGCAGGGCCTGTAACAAAGGCTGCTCCTGTTCCCATAGCAATCAAGACATCCATATTAGCACTACCATGATTAATTGCCTTATATGCAGTAACAAAGGTTTCCTTTCCTACCCAAAATAAGACTGGTATAGCTAAAATAATCTGAATTAAATGATAAGTACTCTCTGTCGGTAAAGCCACTCCAAAGAACATCTGGGGAATCATCAATAAGATAATTGGGATAGTAAATCCCCAAGCCCATAGCATCTTAGTTTTGGCTTCTTTGACCTTTCTTAAATCCTCATTCTCCTGATCTTCTTCACTTTCCTTACTTTCAATTACTTCATAACCAGTATCAGCTACAATCTTCTTCAACTCTTTTTCACTGATTAAATCAGAGTTAAATTCAATATTTGCTTTTTCTGTAGCAAAATTAACTCTAGCATCAGATACTCCTGTTGCTTTATTTAAGGCTCTTTCTACAGTTTGAGCACAGCTAGCACAAGTCATTCCACCTATTTTCAAACTGACCTTATCAAAGGCGACCTCATAACCAGTATCCTTAACTGTTTTAATTAAATCTTCAACTTTAAGTTTAGAAGCATCATATTTAACAGTTGCTTTCTCAACAGCAAAGTTAACAGTTGCCTCTTCTACTCCATCGAGTTTATTTAATGCATTCTCGATACTTTGTGCACAACTAGCACAGCTCATTCCTTTAATTTTTAGTGATTCTTTCTGTAAAGCTTTTGCTTCTGACATATCTATCCCTCCTTAAATTTATTCTTATCATTTTACATCACTTTCATTAATACCTATACCCCCTATAGGTATTAATGAATTAAAGTATATTATTTAAGAATGGATTTGTCAAGAAATTTTAGCAAATTATTAAGATGTTTTTAGTAAAAGCTATAATAGGTTAGAAGAGAAAAAGCCGTCGCCACTAAGATTATTAGATTATCTCTTAATTTTACTTTTAAAGATATAGCTTTTGCTTCTATAGGTCTATTCTTTATTTTATCCTTAATTAAAGACATAATTATCCCAGCAACTAAAACTATTACCAAACTGGTCAGATGGGCTACAGTAAAGGGCTTAAAGACTAAGGGATTGCTTCTAAAAAACTCCACAATGCCTCGATTAATAGAAAAGCCGATAATATACCATAAAAATAGCTGTCCATGATACTTGACTTTATCACGAAGATTCCATAGTATTGCAAAAAGAATATAATTTAAAATGATTTCATAGGCTTGAGCAGGATGAAGAATTTGTTGACCTATTTTAACCCCCCAAGGGTATGCCTTCTTCATAGCTACTCCAAAAACATCACAACCAATCCGACCTATTGCCTGCCCTAAGATTATTGCTGGAGCAAAGGCATCAGCTAGCTTCCAAAAATTCAACTTCTTCTTCTTTACATAAAACCAGGCTACTAAGATTGCTCCTATTAAGCCTCCTTGAATTGATAAACCACCTTGTTGAATCATAATAATTTCACTTGGATTCTTCAAATAATAAGCAGGATTAAAGACTAATAGATAATAAAGTCTTGCCCCGATTATAGCTGCTACAATGCTATAAAGTGCTAAATTAAAGACTTCATCTTGATCTAATTGCTCTCTTTTAGCCTCTAAATTTAAAATATAAAAGCCTGCTGCTATCCCTAAAGCAATAAATGTTCCAAAAAGACTGATAGAAAAGGGACCTAATCTAAATAATATTGTCTGCATCTTCTCTCCCCTTACTATGATTAATTTTTAATTATATATCTTTATCTAAAATCAAGCACTATCCTGTGGTTTATAAGTATAAACCTTGATAAAATCTTTAGCACAATTTTCACTACAGAAATAATACTTCTTGCCACTAACCACTCTAGTAACTGCATTATTCTTCTCAATATGCATCCCACAAATAGGGTCGTGAACCATCTCTATTACTTTGCTGTTATTACTTTCTGTACTACTATTAATATGCTGATCATGATTATGCTCTTTGGTAGAACTATGGCTACTATGGCCTCCACCACAACATCCTCCACCTTTACGCATCATCCAAAACATTAATCCAAAAAAGATTATATATCCTATTGTTCCCACAAACTTCAACCTCCTTTATATACAGTGTCAATATGAGAAATTAGTATGAGTAAAGACCAAGATATAGAGATTAAAAATTTAAAATCATGCTAATCTTCCATAATCTTTGTAAAGGTCTACTCACACTCACACTGACAACTCACACTAATTAATTAAAGACGATTTCATGAGGTTCATTACCAACATTAAACTCACTTATCTTAGTAAAGTTTTTAGTATCAAAGACCACTACTTGATTATCTCTTACATCACTAATGTAAACAAAATCTCCTGTTGGACTCATTGAGAGATGATTCGCATGCCCATTGATTCTTAATTCTTTAACTACTTTATAATTATTCATATTTACAATAGTAATTGTGTTACTTCCTCGATTAGTCAACCAGATATACTTACCATCAGGTGAGATAATAATTCCATGGGTTCCCTCATCTATTTTTTTAGTCAATTTAGTCTCCCAAGTTCCAGTCTCAACTACAGTCATAGTACCTCCATTAAAATTAGCTGTATAAAGGTATCTGTTATCTAAAGAAGGAATTGCTTCATTAGGACCATCGCCAACCTTGACTTTATTTTCAACCTCTTGAGTTATTGTATTAATTACTGTAATCTCATCATGATCTACATTGCTGACATAAGCATATTTACCATCAGGACTAAAATTAATATGACCTGCTCCATTAGTAATAATCTTTTTAACTACTCGATTATACTCTGTATCAACTACTAAAACATCACCACTACCACCCTTACTTCCTCCAGCTAAATATAAGTATTTATTATCAGGACTAATATCTATGCCATGAACAGGGCTACCTACATACATCTTCTTAATTAATTTGCCCTCAGGTAAAGAGAAGACATATAAATTTCCATCCTTATAATCACCTATATAAAGTTGATTATGTAAGGTATCCACAGCCAAACCATGAGAAGCCTGACTAGCAACCTTAATTGTCTTAATGACTTGATGTTTTTTAGTATCTACTACTGATACAGTACCACTACTAGCATTAGCAATATAAGCATAATTCCCATTATTTTTAATTTTTAATTTCCACTTTAAAGTATGTTTAACATCTCTAATATCAACAAAAGTTACTTCTATAAACTTAGTTGAAATATTAAATAGTTTCTTATTCTTATTATTAACCTTAATTATACCTGCTGGATGGTGACTAGACTTTCTTTCCCATTTCCATTCAATATCATTTGAGCTTACTTCTCCTAAATTAGTTTTTACTTCAAGAATCTGATTAAAATCTAAATCTAATAAATTGCCACTATGAGTAGTTAAATAAACTTGAAACTTAATAGTATCATCATCTACTTGATTAGGATTAAAAACTGCATCAATCCAAACCCCTTCACCACTGGAACTACGACTCCATTTTTGAGGATCAAAATCTTCACTAGCCATTGCAATATTTGAACTGAATAATATTAAAGCTAATAAAATTAATATAGACACTTTAAATTTCTTCACTTTATCAACTCCTTATTTACTTAAAAAACCTTTTTATTATTAAAGACTGGAAATAAGAGTGGAGTTACCACTCTTATTTATTAATTGCTCATTTTATCATTCTTATTTTCTTCTTTTACAGTATGATCAGTCATATTATTATCTTCAGTTATACTATGACCATGACCTTCATTTTTCATATTGCCACCCATCGTGCCTTGACCATCACCACACATCTTCTTCATCATATCCATCATATTACCACTCATTATTTCTTGACCATTACCATGCATCTTCTCCATCATGCCCATCATATTGCCATTCATCATTCCTTGACCATTACCGTGCATATTTTTCATCATACCCATCATATTGCCATTCATCATTCCTTGACCATTACCGTGCATCTTCTTTGTAATAGCAGCTAATTGCTCAACTGGAACTATTTTTCTTAATTCTAAATACTTTGCAGTCCTTAAATCAAAAATCTTATTATCTAACTTCTTAATCTCTTTTCTTAACTTGATAATATCTTTATCCTTAGCCTCTTTATCAGTATACAATTTATTTAATTCTCTATTCTTAACCCTTAACTGGTCTTGAACCTCATCAACCTTTTCATAATACTCTGCCTGCAAATCACTAACCTTCTCTAGCATTTCTTTTGATAATTCTAAACTACCCTGCTGACTAGCACCTCGCCCACCATGAGCTAAAGCCAAAGGTGTAACTGTTAATAACAGTCCCATAATAAAAGCTAAACTTAATAATTTTTTCATAATTATCATCCTCTTAGATATTTAATGAATAGATTAAAATAGTTAATAGACTAAGCTAAATTTTATCTCTAACCATCACCTCCTTATTACATTTATACAATACACCCGTAGGGTATTGTATGGTTAAAAAATAATTTAATTCTTTAATACCTCTTTTCTTTCTCTAAACTCCTCTTTACTAATTAACCCCTTAGCAAATTGCTCCTTTAATAGAGCCATAGCACTATCTTCTCTTTTAGATTTTGGAATTAACATCCGAATTATAAGATAGATCATCCCTCCAAAAACTCCTAAATGTAATAACATTATTCCTATAGATTGCCAACCATTAAAACCATAACTATATAATCCTGAACAAAGATCTGACCACATTAGATTTACCTCCTTGTTTATTACTAGTATAAATAATTATATTCATATCACATTACTAGGTTTTAGCATAAAAAAATAATTTCAATTATAAATATAACACTAAACTTAATTTTTAGCAAAGATAAATTTCAGTTAACAAAGCAGCTTTGATTAGTCTGTTAATCAAAATTTAAATCTATTTTCTTAACTCCTCTTTAATCTCTTGAAATTCCTCTTTACTTATTTCTCCGTTAGCATAGCGTTCTCTAGCAATTTCAATAGGATTTTCTTTAACTCTTCTTGGCGAATTTTCATCTCTAGATTGATCAGAATTTCTTATAAAATAGATTACTGCAATAATTATTACTATCCAAAATAATCCCATCATTAGTATTCCACCTCCAAAAAATCCTCTCATACCATACCCCCAGCCATGCATCATAGGCAATCAACTCCTTTATAATAATTAACCCCAACATGGATATTGAGATTAAGCTTGAGTTTAAGACAACCATTAAAAGACTGGTTTTAGAAGTTGCTTAGACTCAAACTTAAACTTAGACTTAATAATTATATTATCTCAATTTTTCTACTAATGGGTATTATCCAGCTATAATTATTAATTCTTCACTTTTAACTCTTAACTATATTACCATCCCATCATTCTATTACCATGCATCATGTGACCGCCCATCATGCCACCCATATTTCCTCCAAATCCTCTTCCATGCATCATACCAAAACCCATCATTCCATGCTCTTCCATAAGTTCCAACTGCTCAGCAGTTAAGATATCTCTTATTTCTAGCTTCATCTCTGCCATTAACATAGCCATCTTATCTCTTAATTGATTGACCTCTGCTTGCAATTTTAAGATATCATCTTTAGCACCCTTATCAAAATATAAATCCCTTAAGTCTCTACTTTTATCCCTCATATCATCCATTAAATCATCCATTTGATCATGGTATTTATCTTGTAGCTCTTCTATCTGATCCTTTTGTTGATTAGAGAAGTTCAACTCATCACGGAAATTATTATTTCTGTGATTAATTCTAGGGTCTTGAGCAAATCCATTCCCTCCTCCATGGGCAAAAGCATAAACTGAAACTCCTAATACCAATGTCATTGCTAAAACAAAACTTAAAATCTTTCTCATTATTTATCTCCTCCTTATATTTTTATGAGTATCTAAAGCTTAGAAACAAAATATTTACTTTTTTGTACTTCTTCTTACTCTGTAATCATATTATATGGGGTAAATATTAAGAAAGTATTAAGAAAGTATCAAGATTCCTTAAAATTTCAAAATAATTTAAGGTTAGGCATCTATATTAAAAGCCAAAGGCTCTAATATTAATATTAGAGCCTTTGGCTTTTAGTCTATATCACATTATGTAGTTGCTCAATCTCTTTTATTTTATCTATCCTCTTATTAAAATATTCTCTAGCCAACTCAAACCGCTTTTGTTGCAATAAGGAGATAGCTTTGTCCCCATAAATCTTCCATTCTTTGCTATATGTGACCTCTAAATCAGAGTATCCCATAAATCCTAAGACATCCTTAAGTGGATATCCAAAGAAGAGACCAATTTCATGGGGGAAATCATTACTTCTTAACCTCTTAACAAGACAATTTAAATATGACTTCAAATTATACTTTTGGGGATATCCATGCTTCTTTAAAAATTTTAGAACCTCTGCCTTACGTAACTGTTGGTCTAAAGCAGCTTCATGATAAAACAGCACCTGCTTACGATTATCCTTTTTATTTAACTCTATCATTTCAATTTGATCATAGGCTAAAATTGTACTCTTACACCTATCCCAAATCTCAGAGTTATTGAATCTAATATTTCTTAATTCAGCAGGTTTTACCCCCATGATCGTCGCTCCAATATTCTTTAATATACATGTGATACAATCTCTAAAATCAACCTTACAACCTTTATTCAATCTCATCATAGATACCCCCCTAATTACTCAACTAAACCTTAAAGTGCCATAGCCCATTCTTTAATTGAAGTTTCCGCTTCAGCTGTTATCTCTCCATCCCATTTAAAGCCTGCTTGAATAAGTTCAGCTCCTCTTTGCTCTAACTTCTCTTCTAACATATCCACCGCCTGGCAGAACATATCCCCATAAGCTGTATCCCCTGGTCCAAAGACCGCAGCTCTCTTGGCTGATAAATCAACCTGATCTAAATTATCATAAAAATCATAAAAATCATCCTGTAGCTCCCCTGCTCCCCAAGTCGATGAACCAAATACAATTAAATCAAAACACTTCAACACCTCTACATTTACATCATTAACATTTTCAATAGTAGTTTCATAATTATCACTTAATATCTCTTCTACCTTAGTTGCTAGTTGTTCTGTATTCCCCATAGTTGACCCATAAACAATAATTGCTTTCTCCACAATTCATCTCTCCTCTTGAATTCTTTATTTTATTTGATACTCTGTACTGTGCTAATCGCCATATGCCAGTACTATTGATATGTAGTATTATAACGTTAGATAATGAAAATCATTTTCATTATCTAACGTTATAATATCATCCATATAAATGAATGTCAATATTTTTTGAAGAATAATACAGATATAATCAAATAAGGTCAAAAACTTATCTATCTACTCACCAATGACTTAGAATAAATTATAAGTTACTCAGCCAGACTAAGGTTAAATAAATTCAAATACAATGTTTATTCTAACAAGATTCTCTAAAGGTAAGACCGTTGGAGATATAGCAGAGGTAAAGAAGGGAAAAGTGGAAGTAAGAGAATCGGAACTATATGTAGATGATATCTATATCTCTAACTTTTTGGGTAGGAAAATGCTCGCCAAATGTATCAGAAAGAGGGAATAGCAGCAGTTATCTACCCCAAGGAAGATCATTTTAGAATAACCTTGGATAACTTTGGTCAACGCCAAGCTATACTCTTTGAAGCTACTGACGCCTTAGGAGTAAAGCGTTATCACTTTACAAGAAAAGAGTATCAACGTAATTATCTCTTTAGTCCCTATCATTAAAGATACTGATGCTTTAATCGAAGCAATCAAACAGACACCATTATTAGAGAATGTTAAAAAGAGCCATGCTGTAATGAAGACTAACCTGGTTGGGAGGAAATAAAGATGGGTAGAGAAGCAAGTATGTAACCCAATTATCAAATCTTAGCCTATATTACTCTAGATAAAGAACGAATATTAACTGGAGGGGTTTTAACTCTCTTAGCTAAAGATAAGAATGAACAGCAAGAATTGACTACCGACATAGCCAAAGCTATGAAAGCAGATATAGTGGAATTAAGGTGTGGAGATTATATAGTGATTAAAGCTTAAATTAGATTATTTTTCTAAAATACTCTAACTCTTCACAATTTCATCACACATTAGTGTTATAATCAAATTATCATCACAAGATAAAGCTAGCAACTCTAAATTTCTTCTCAATTTATCATTTTAAAAGTATTTACTCCACCAATAAGAAAGTGGTAGATAGCTAATAGCTATCTACCACTTTCTTATTACAACCGCCTTATTTAAGCCCACGCCTCATCTAAGACCCTCTTTACGATAAAATCAGGCTACTATCTAAAATCCTTTTATTCATCTCTTTGCGGAGAAAGATTATTCCAACTCTCAAAAGTATTATAATTTAATATCTATTTTTGCTTCTTCTTTTAAGCCTTTCATAAAGCTATTCCATTTATTCTGTTGTGCTTGTTGAGTCAGTACATTTTTAATCTTCCCCTTAGCCTCTTCTAAAGAAATAGTCCCAGCTTCTTTTCTATTCTCTACTTTAATAATATGATAACCAAATTCTGTCTTTACAAGCTCACTTAGTTCACCTACTTCAAGGTCAAAAGCAGCTTGCTCAAATTCTGGTACCATCTGTCCTTTTCTGAAATAGCCTAAATCTCCACCATTCTTTGCCGAAGGACCTTCAGAATATTCTTTGGCTAATTTAGCAAAATCCGCCCCATCTTTTAGCTTATTTAATACCTTCTGAGCCTTATCTTTTGCTTCCTCATCAGACTTTTTATCTGTTTTGATTAAAATATGTCTAGCCTTAATTTGAGCAGGACGCTTAAATTTAGATTTATTTTTTTCATAATAAGCTTCTATCTCTTCTTCTGTAATAACAACATCATCAACAACCTGTTGTTGTAACTTTTGAATTAAAACTTCATCCTTATTTTCTTTCCACATTATCTCTTTAAATTCTTCCAAAGAATTTATCCCTCTACTTTTTAAAGCCTTTAATAATTCTTCTTCTGTAAGCTTATTTTGCTGTTTAATAGATTCTACTTGTTTATTCAATAATTTATTTTTCTCACCTTGAGAAATGGTTATTTCTTGATTGTTAGCTTCAATCTCTAATATCTTCATATCAACTAATGAATCAAGCTTCTGCTTACGATATTCATTTAATAGATTCTTTCCTTCCTCTGAAAAAAATACAAGTTGAGCAAACTCACGATTCACTTGAACTAATTGTCCATATAATTGTTGAGTATTTACAAACTGATTTAATTCAGATTCTGTTATGCCCTCACCATTGACAATTGCTACAAAATCATCATCACTATTACCTTTAGCTTGAACTGATAGGTTAACCATTAGTAATAAAGCCATAAAAATTAAACTGATTTTAAATTTCATTAAATATCCCCTTTCAAATTATAATATAATCTTTTTTGTAAAACTTAAAATTCCATTGAAATATAAAAATTTATGTGAAAAAGAGGCAAAGTGCCTCTTTTAAAAATTATTCTTTACTTTATTATTATCTCCTTTATTTAAATTTTTGTAAATAGTTATCTTATTCAACCACAAACTTATTAATTAGTATAACAGGTAAATTTTACAGAATTGTGACAAAAATAAAAACAATGAGAAAATAATTCCTGTTATATAAAAATATTTCAAACAAAATTATATTCTGCCAAATAATCTTTTTAAGTATGGTATTAAATAAATACGCAATAATAGCACTGTAAAGGGGATATAAAAATAATAGAATTTATTACATTATGTTCGATATAGTTGGTGAACAAAATAGAGCAGGTTGCTTATAAACAAGTATAGCTATAGCGGGGATTAAAATCGATACTGGAATAATCAATTTTCTATAATCCTTAATATAAAAAACATCACCAATAGCCTTAATTATACTAAAATAAAGGATTCCAAATTTAGCAATAGTTATGCTCAACCAAGATACAAAAATCATTAACTAATGTTATAGCTTCTCAGAAAATATTATTTAAATTATTTTATATAAATAGCTTCAGATAAACCTCGCCTAAATAGGCGAGGTATTTTATTTTAACTCTTCTCTTATCTGTTCATACAATCCCTCTATACTATCATCTTTGATAAAGTATCCATTAGTAATCGCAATGGGCCTTGAAGCACAATCTTCACAGAATTCTAAACAACGTTCTAACTTTACTTCAACATCAGCTAACCCTTCTTCCATCTGCCCAATTAATTTATCGACACCTTGGGAAAGATTCTTCTTACAGAAGTGAACTTCTGCCATTATATCACCTCTTTATCTGATTATATATTCTTATTATTTAGATTAATTATTAAAAGAATACATAATCTGTGAGCTTATTCAAGCTTACTTTATTGTATTGAAATCTAATTGACTAATTAACTAATTTTTAATTCTTTATCCTGTATTACTGATCCCTAACTTCTAATTCTCAATTCTAGTAATTCTCATTGCATTTAAGACTGCAAGTAATGCTACACCTACATCAGCAAATACTGCAAACCACATATTAGCTAACCCTAAAGCCCCCATTAAAAGCACAATACCTTTAATACCTAAAGCAAAGATAATATTCTGCCAGACGACCTTACGAGTAAACTTGGCAATATTGATAGCATCTATCAGATTACTTGGCTTATCCTTCATCAATACTACATCAGCTGCTTCAATAGCTGCATCAGAACCTAAGCCTCCCATAGCTACACCAATATCTGCTCTTGCTAATACAGGAGCATCATTGATACCATCACCAACAAAGAGTAATTTATCCTTTTCCTCTTTATTCTTTAAGAGTTTCTCTAGCTCAGTTACCTTATCTTGGGGTAGTAACTCAGCCCGATAATCATCTACTCCTAGTTCATCAGCTACACTCTTAGCTACCTGCAGGTTGTCACCAGTTAACATAATTACCTGCTCAATACCAAGCCTTTTCAACCCTTTAATAGCCTCTTTAGCATCTATTTTAATCCTATCAGCAATTAAGATATAACCTGCATATTTACCATCAGTGGCTATATGAACTACTGTTCCTACTTGCTTAGGACTAAGATAAGTTATCCCTTCTCTCTCCATCAACTTATAATTACCTGCTAAAACCTCTTTACCTGCTATAACAACCTTCAATCCACATCCAGCAATCTCTTGATAACTATCTAGCTGTGCAACACCAACCTCTCCCTCATAAGCCTCTAAGATAGATAATGCAATAGGATGATTAGAGTTACTTTCAGCTTGAGCTGCCAACTCCAATAACTCCTTCTTAGTAAAACCTTCTGCTGACATAATATCTGTTACCTTAAAAGTACCTTCTGTTAAGGTTCCTGTCTTATCCATAACTACCGTCTTAGCACTATTTAATGCCTCTAAATAGTTTCCTCCTTTGACTAAAACTCCATGTTTAGAAGCTGCTCCAATCCCACCAAAAAAGCCTAATGGGATAGATACTACCAAAGCACAAGGGCAAGAAACAACCAAGAATACTAAAGCACGATATAACCACTGACTGAAGGTAGCTGTTGGGATAACTAACGGTGGTACTACAGCCAGTGCTAAAGCAGAAAATACGACTATTGGTGTATAATAACGGGCAAACTTGGTAATAAAGTTCTCAGTAGGTGCCTTTTCACTAGCTGCATTCTCAACCAACTCTAAAATCTTATTGACAGTAGATTGCCTAAAATCTGAACTAACCTCAATAGTCAGTAAGCCATCCTTATTGATAAAACCACTTAATATCTCCTTTCCTGTTTTTACCTTACGGGGAACTGACTCACCAGTTAAAGCAGAGGTATCTACCATAGATTCCCCTCCAATAACCTCACCATCTAAAGGAACCTTCTCCCCTGGTTTAACTACAATAATATCTCCAACCTTAACCTGATTAGGATCAACCTTCTTAAGCTCACCATCAATTTTTAAATTGGCATAATCTGGCCTAATATCCATCAAAGACTTGATAGAACGGCGAGAACGATTAACAGCAATATCCTGAAAGAGCTCTCCTACTTCATAAAAGAGCATTACCGCTACCCCTTCTGGAAACTCTTTAATCGCAAAAGCCCCGATAGTAGCTACAGACATTAAAAAGTTCTCGTCAAAGATTTGACCTTTAGAGATGTTTTTAGCAGATTTTAGTAATACCTTTCCACCTATAGTTAGATAAGCAATTCCATATAGAGCTAACTCTCCCCAGAAATTAAGCTTTAATACTAAAGCTGCTATAAAGAAGACTATCCCAACCCCTAATCTAACAAATTCAGATTTTAAATTACTATTATCAGTAGAAGAATACCCATGACTACTTTCACTTAACTCTTCTCTAACAATTACACCTGGTTCTATCTCCTGAATTATTCTTTTAACTGCTGTTAAGGTTGACTCCAAATAACTAGAATGATGGACCTTAATCTTTAACTTTTGAGCCACAAAATTGATAGATGCTTGATCAACCCCTTCTAACTGTTTAATTTCTCTTTCCATCTTGGCTGCACAATCAGCACAACCTAACCCTTCTAAGATTAGCTCCTTTTCAAATTTACTACTCTTTTCTTTAATTCTAGCCTTTACTCCAGGTTCTATCTCATCAACCAACTTGGCAATCTTAACTGCTACCTCTTCTAAGTCTCCATCAACCTCTACATCTAAAGTCTTCATAGTAAAGTTCATCTTGCTCTGCTTTACCTCATCTAATTCAGAGACTCTCTTCTCTATCTTAGTAGCACAATTAGCACAATTTAAACCTTCAAGAATGAATTTCTCTCTAATTAATCCTCTTGTCTCCATACAAGTACCTCCTTTTATCTAAAATATGAGTAAGTATTCAGATATTAAATAAAAAATATATGAGTAGCTGTTCATATATTGTATAACTAAAGTAATTCAATGTCAATCAATTAAGATTAATTCTTTTATCTTTCTTCCATCACATGATCTAAACCTTGGCAGAAGAGTTGTAGAATATGATGGTCATCTAGAGAATAGTAGACAATTCTTCCCTCTTTACGGTATTTGACCAAGTTCATATCCCTCAATTTTCTCAACTGATGGGAGATGGCCGATTGGGTCATATCCAATAACTCAGAGATATCACAGACACACAATTCTTTATTGGCTAAGGCATTTATAATCTTTAATCTTGTAGGATCACCTAATACCTTAAAGGTATCTGCTAGTCTGCCAATTATACTCTCAGATAATTCCTTTTCTTTAACCTCTTCTATCCTCTTAAAGCTAGGGCAGTATTCTTGGCAAATAACTATATCATCACTCTTCATCTTATCACCCCTTAAAAGAATTATATATCAATTAGAGTAGTTATAACTCTTTACTCAACATTCTATTATCTCTTATATCTTATGTCAAGAATCTATCTTAATCTTGTGCTATTATTACCCTTCTGTTTATTAAATATTGATGGTAAAGAGAGATATTAAGATAGTAACGAGTGACGAAAAGAGATTCTTACTCATTACCCTTCATAAAATTTGATAATATTCCAATTAAAACCATTGGGCCTATGTCAATATCTTGGACACAAAAAGTTGAACAAATTAAGCGGATTTTTTTGCTTGTCTTTCATATTCATCGGGAATCATATAATCAATGCTCCCATGAATTCTAGTTCTGTTATACCATGCTTCAATAAATTCAAATATAGCTAGATTTACTTCTTTAAAAAATTTATATAACTTATGATTAACTTCTTCTTTTTTCAAAATAGAATGAAATGATTCTATACATGCATTATCATAAGGATTTCCTTTACCACTAAAGGATTGTACTAGTCTTAATTCTTTTACTTTATTTCTGTAAGCACTGCTAGTATATTGAGTTCCTCTATCAAGATGAAGAATAATATGCGAATATGGTTAAAGCCTTTTTTAAAATCTCTGCTTCCTGTTTAAGTCTTTGATTTTCTTTCTTCATAGCTAATAATTCTTTATAAGTGACAGTAGTATCTTCATCAATTTTTATCTCTGTATAGAGTTCAATCCAATTATCTTATAGAAGTTCTAGAAACACCATATTCGCTAGCAAGCTTTGATTTAGACTTACCTGATTGATATAACTCTACAATTATTTGTTTAAAATCTTCAGTATATCTTTTACTTGTTGATCCCATATGGACACACCCTTTCTCAGTTTATATTTTATAATGTTCAACTAAGTGTGTTCATGATTTTATACTAGCATCAAAATACAAATCGGTTTAAAATATGCTTTCTTCTATTTATTAAAAAATCAAACACAATACATATAATTAATAGGAATAAACCTATAGTTATTATATTTATTCCATACAAAGTAATTATCCTTTATTGCTAGATATTGAAATTATGTATATCCTATAATATTCGTTTTTTATTCTTAGAGTATATTTTAAAATCTAAAGGGAACATTACATAAAGGTTACCCTCTTCCAGTGGTCTTTACATAATTACTTTAGTCGCTACAACAAATAAGATAGTAATCAATTTGTTAGGAATATTGTAATTCCCTCTCCCCTACTCTGCTTAGTGAAAAAAGTAATACGGAAGAAGAAATAACAAGTTTAAAATCAGGAGAGTACTTCTGTGCAAATCAGGAATACTCTTTTTTTGTTAAGATTAAGAAATATAAAGTGCATAGATAAAAGCATAATGAATTTTAATAAATATTTATTGATAAACGATAAAAGCTGTGCTAAAATCAAATTAATAATAAATAAATGAGGTGCTTTATATGAAACGAGAAACATTCTTTTTAAAGTTCGCTGTTGTTGTTATGGGACTTCCTATCCTTGCTTTGTGTATATTTCTGTTACCTGAGATAGCTGAATATTTTGCAGAATTAAATCCAAAGTTAGATTTTTTACAATATCCCTTTCTAATCGGATTGTATATGACAGCGATAATATTTTTCGTCGCATTGTACCAGACTTTAAAACTTTTAAGCTATATTGATAAAAATCAGGCGTTTTCAGAACTATCTGTAAAGGCTTTAAAGAATATCAAATACTGTTCCATCACCATCGGTACCTTATATATAATATTTATGCCACTCATATATCTTATGGCAGAGGTAGATGATGCCCCAGGCATGATATTAATCGGAATGGTCATCATTTTTGGTTGCATGGTTATTGCAGTCTTTGCTGCTGTTCTTCAAAAGCTATTAAAAAATGCCATAGATATAAAATCAGATAATGATTTAACGATATGAGGTGAATAACATGGCAATTATAATTAATATCGATGTGATGTTGGCTAAAAGGAAAATGAGCGTAACAGAACTTTCGGAGAAGGTTGGAATAACAATGGCTAACATTTCTATATTAAAGAATGGAAAAGCAAAAGCTATTAGGTTTTCAACTTTAGAGGCAATATGCAAAGCTCTGGAATGTCAACCAGGTGATATTTTGGAATATAGAAATGATATTATAGAGCAAGATTATCAAAAGATAGAGAGCAAAGAATAAAGAGGAAAAATAGATAGGGCTGTTATAGATGATAGTATTTTTATTGCTATTTGGCTAGTTGGAGTTGTTCTCCTATTTAATAAAAGGTTTACTAAATATGGATTAATTTTATCTATTTCCCCAGTTTTATTTCTAATTTTATGCAAATATTTCTGATATGTAATATTATTGAACAATCTTGTTGTTAAGCAACACAAATATATCTTTGATTTAGTCAATAGTAAAAACTACTGACTAAATCCTAAAAGAGGCACAATTGTGCCTCTTTTTTTACCAAAATTTATGCAACAATATCAGGTCTTTTCTTCTTAAGGTTTTAACGGTTTCTCTAATATTAATTTTTTAGTTAAAACAGGAATATACTAGAGGAAATTGAAAAAGATAAGAGAAAATATAATAGTGAATATTTATGAACTTAGAGAATTTATCTGCAAACATTACTTTGTATTCTATTATACGAATATGGGGTTAGCGACATCTAGGCCAAGAGGTTAGACAAGACCAGGGATTACATATGTAAGTTTTAGAGAATGGACAAGTTATAGGAGGTTAGAGCAAGACGTCGCGAAGCTGCGAGACGTTAAATCCTAAATATGGGAATGAAGAGGGACAATAAATGAAAACTGAGTTTACTATTAATAATCCTATGGTACCATTATGGATAATATATCCATGCATAAACAGATACAGCATAGGAATGATGATGGTATTACTAATCTATTTAACTGGAAAGGTGAAAATTTACTAGGTTTTGCTCTAATAGAAGTTAGGGATCAGATAAGAAAGATATTTGCGAATGTAAAGTTGCCAACGCACTAAGACTCATAGTGACACTTCCAATGCTAAAAAGTTCATATATAAAACTCCCCCTCTTTGATAATCTTTACTATCAATATAATAAATAAGCTAATATTAATATATTTTGGCGGTGAAAAAATAATGAAAAAGATTATGTTCTGTTTTATTATAGCTTCACTAATTATATCAGGCTGCTCTCAAAATGTTGTAAAAAGAGAAAATCAACCAGATATATATTTAGTTGAAAATGAGAATAAAGAAATGAATCAGGCTATACAAAAAACAAAAGAAAATTTATCAATATTCATCAAAGAACTAAGTAAGAATAATAATGAATATACAAATTTATTATTAAAAGCTAGATTTGAAGAAGGAGAAAAAATAGAACATATGTGGGTCAGTGATATTACTTATAGTAGTAGTACTTTTATGGGGATTTTGTCCAATGAGCCAATGTATGTGAAAAATTTAAGTTATGGAGATATAGTTTTTGTCAATAAGAATCAAGTTTCTGATTGGATGATAGTTAAAGAAGATGGAACTGTTATCGGTGGATATACACTAAGGGTTTTAAGAAATAGAATGACCCAAAAAGAAAGAGAAGAATTTGATAAATCAACTGGATATAAATTTGAATAAAAATAATTTAGCTTTTTTAGCTTAGCTGCGAATATTGTATTGTTGTGAGGGATAAGGTATGAAAGAGAAATATATCCCACTATCAGATACTTATACCATAGAGAACGCTAATCAATTAAGAGGATTTATCTCAATGGTAGCTAACTATCTTGTAGCTCTATTTGTCGAATGATTTTTATGGTTTAGTCAGTTTTTGTCACCCCAGGAGTACTTTCTCAGTCAACAAAGAGCGTTTCCTTCAGGGCGTTGTATAAGTCTGCATCTAAATATTTTTATAATGATTTTAATTATGAAGAACTTTAATCCAATCTATATAGCACCACCTGCTTTTGTTTATTGGCTAGATTAAATCATCCAGCCAATAAAAAACCTCCTACTATTAGGAGGTGAAATTAAAATTATTATCCTACATCATTCCCATATTCTCCATATACATATGCAATAAATATAATTCCCGCATAGCATGGTATGCTTCACCATGCAGTTATAAATTAAGAATATGTAAGTTATAAGATATGGTAAGATATTTATAGATCATTTATGCTAAATTCCTCTTAATAATGTGGTATTATTTGAGTTTAACATAAATGACCTTCTTTTATAAGTATGTGTTGCGATTCTGATCTAACATCCAATAAAATAAATCTATTTATAATTTACTTCTTGAACCCTCCAATTATGATCCTCATTCACTAATGTTACTACATAATTGAAATCTTTATTATAGGCCGCTCCAGCCCATTCTGTTGCCGGATAGTATCTAGTAGTATTAAAACTAACCTCTACTTTATTATCTTTCTGACTTTCTATTTTAGATGATTTAACTACTTCATGAGTAGGAAAAGATGCCTCTCCTTCTCCTCCTTTGTTAATGTCAGTTAACTTTTGAATATATTTTTCTATCTCTTCTTCTGATACAAAAGGTGATAAATTTGCACCTAAAACAGATGTTATCTGTTCAAAATTTCCCTCATTATTTTCCGTTACTCTACTTAAATTAATCCAACTTTGATAAGCACTTTTAAATGTTGAACGTATCTGTAACTCTAATTGATAAGCTAATAATTTTAGTTCAGGATTATCCAGTTTCAATTTTTGCTGAGTATCTATAGCCTCTTGATTATTATCAATTTGGTTAGTATCATCTTGATTTGCTGCACAACCAATTAATTGGACTATAATTAAAAATAAGACTATCGATAAATAAAACCTATTATTTCTATTTTTCATAAATTCACCTCCTAATTATATTTTATAATTCCCAAATAAAAAACTAAAATTATATAATTAGGCATAAAATCTTAATTAAAAAATAACTTTAATTTGATTTCACTTAATATTTAAGATATATAAAGTATTTTCATCACCTTCTAAATCATCTTTAAGACCATAGATATATTTTAGTTCTTTCATAGCATCTTGAGTATTCTTACCAAATATTCCATCAGTAAGATCTATATTAAAACCATGCTCTCTTAATTTTTCTTGAAATAATATAAGCTCTTTTCCTTCATCCCCCAGCTTAAGATTATGAGTTATTTTGATAGGATCTCTATGACCAATTATCTTTACTTTTGTTCCCACTTTAACCCATGAGTATAGAATTTTAACATCGTGATTAAACATTCTAATACATCCATTACTGGCAGCATAACCTATAGAACCAGGTTTATTGGTACCATGAATCCCATAACTGCCCCAAGGAACACTCAGTCTCATCCATTTATCACCAAAAGGACTTTCATTCCACATGTCTACCTTCTCTATTATCCTAAATTCACCTATAGGAGATTTAGTAGATGACTTTCCAATAGCTACAGGAAATTCACTATACTTTTCTCCATCTGAATAAACAATTAATTTTCTTTTATAGGTATCCACTAGAATTGAAATTTCACCTGTAGGAGGTTCCTTTTTATTAGTCTCTCTAGCTTCTTCTCTATGGATTGCCATTCCTAAATACCACCATAACTTATTATCAACTATACCATTATTATCTTCTAACTTATTTACATATTCAAATTTTTTAACTGCTATATATGTATTCCAATCATATAAGGAATTAATTTCTCCCTTATAAAATCCTAATAGTTTAAGCTCTCTTTGTAATTCCCAAATATCTTCTCCTCTTAATGGAGGATATTGTAATGATATTATACGCTCTGGTCGACAACTACACTTATAATTAGCTTCTGATGAACTTGTAATTATAAGTAAAGTAACTAAGATAAAATATAATACTTTTTTTATCATAAACTGTCAACCCTCCTTTATTAAATTTTATGTCTACATGTTAATTATTATGAAATATCTAATATACTATAAGAGTAAACTTGACAAGGACAGAATCTAAGCTCTGCCCCTGTTAAATTTAAATTATTTTATAAAGAAAATAATCAATTATATTCATTTACAACCCATGTTGTCTTACTATCTTCATCTAAAGTTACTATAATAGTCTCACCTTTCTTCAATTTAACATTTAAGTCTTTAAGATAATTAGCTTGAACAATTGATCTAATATTCACACCATTTTCATAGGCAATATCTGCAATATACTCTTCATCTTTTCTAACAGTATAAATTCTATGCTTTTTAAAGAAGCCTTGGCTAACAGGCATTAGTAACTTTTGACCGTAACGAACCTTCTCTTCACTTCCTAAAGCATTTATAATTCTTAAAACATCCTCTGAAATATTAAACTTTTCAGCAATATCTGTTAGAGTTTCATCAGCATTTACCCGGTAATAATTATTCAATAACTTACTATATCTTTTTACATAAGCAAATTTATTTGAATTATCTAATGGGATAATTAAATTACTACCAACTTGAATATTATTTATATTATCCAACATATTGTTTGCTTTCATAATCTCTAACATTCTAACTCCAAACTTATCAGCTATTTTTACAAGATTATCTCCTTCTTGTACTTGATAACTGTAGTAAAGAGGATAAGAATAAACTTTTATCTCTTCTTTGTCTATATTAGTGTTTGGTAAAATAAGCCTTCTACCTACATATAAATCATATGAGTTCTTGATATTATTTAACTCGACTAACTTTTGCACTGTAGTATTATATTTTTGAGCAATATTCCATAAAATATCTCCTTCTTGAACAATATAATAGTTATTTTCTTCTTCAACATTTTGATTATTATTTAAAGGAACAAGCAATTTACGTCCAATATATAAATCATAGGCATCTTTAATATCATTTAATTCTACTAATTTCTCTACTGTAGTGTTATATTTTTGGGCAATATTCCATAAAATATCTCCCGCTTTAATAGTATAATATCCATACTTATTTTGATCATTTGGATATTCAATATTAATTCTAATAATTAATCTTTGTCCAACATAAATATTACTAGGGTTAGAGATATTATTTTGTTCTATAATAACCTCTATTGGTACACCTATTTCTTTAGAAATTTCTATCAAAGTATCTCCACTTTTAACTTTATATACTGTACTAGCTTCTGCCTGAGCTAATGACATAGCCATTATTGTGACCAGCAATAATACAATTACTGTAAATTTCTTCATTAATATCACTCCTTCGTCTTATTTTGGTGACACAAATAGGAGTTTAACATATAAATTAGGGGAGTACAATGATAAAAATATTGTTAATAAGGATATTATATACAATAATATTTGTTATAAATTATCAAGGCAAACATTATTCACTTAATAGCGTATAAAATTTACAATAAACAAAATTAAACCTTCCTAGAACCTTATCCTTCAAGACTTTTATCTCATAACTTCCTTCCTATTACTATCATGTGATCCTGACACCCTACCAGCCACAATCTCAGCACTCTTTCCAAAGGTAAAAGTACCTAATATAAGTTTGATTATACCTCCCAAATCTGGTGGCATACTGAATTGAACACTAGTTATATCTGTATATTTAGCAATTGCAGGAGCTATTATATAGTTATTGGTTAAGATAAGCACATAGATTCCTACTAAACTAAGTATAGTAATAGGTCTCCAACTCTCTAGTAACCAGTTATCGCTTTTGGCATCAGTTTTTAATATTTCTGTCTTTGACTCTATTTCTTGCTTTTGAACCTCAATTAATTTATTGGTCAACTCATTTTCTAATACACTTATCTTTTCTTTAACTTGTAACTTCTCTTCTTCAGAGGTATGGAAGTCATCTACAGTCTTACGAACTGTGTCTAAGCCATCTTTAATTAAATTCCCTATGCCTAATATATCCATTTAAACACCTCCAGTATTAATAAAATAAATAAACCACCGAAAACGGTGGCTACTAATTCTTCCAATATCCGAATACCTTATCTACATAAGCTTGATTTACATAGGCACCATTATCATCTTTTCTAGGGCTTCCTGCATTATAACTTGCCACTGCATCCTCCCAGTTACCATATCGATTATAATAGTGCTTTAAATGCTTACAACCATACTCTATACCTAATAATGGATCACACAATTCAGTAAAGAAGTCACCTTTAAATCCTCGTTCTCTTGCTACTGCCCCCATTACCTGCATTAATCCCCATGAAGTCTTTTGACCATTCTCTTCAGTATCGAAACTGGCCATACTGTGATTAGCAAATTCCTCAACCTTATATAACCACCTATAATTAGGCTCATACCTAGTTGCATAAGTATTACCATTACTTTCAATCTTGATTATAGCAGCAATGAGTTTAGTTGGAATTCCATGCTTTTTAGCTTTCTTTTCAATAATATCTCTTAAATTCATAATATATCTCCTCCTTAGAAAAGTGGTAACTGGTCTACATTAACTCCAAAGATAGTTAATATAATTCCACCTATAACGATTAATAATCCAAAGATAACTTTCCACATATTGTTGGTATACTTATCTTCCCTGCCTTCAAAAAAACCTTGCAACTCCTTCAAGTCCTCTTTTGTAGCCATTCTGGTATCTACTTTCTCATCTATCTGCTCTATCTTTTCTGTATTTTTAACAACATTAACCTTTAATGATTCAATATCAGCTTCTGCTCTAGTTATTCTTTCATTCATCTCCAAAGAGCTCACCTCCCCTATTAAAATAAAAAAAGACGCCTCTCGGAGTCTAAATGCTAATAAATAATTAAAGTTTTATAACATAACCTCTAATATTAAAGGTACACTTATTAACAGACGAATACTCTTGATTCAATTGATTAATTAATTGATATTCATCATATATATCTCGGAATCTATAATAGCTATAACCAGAATTTCCTCCATGACCTAGATAGACGCTCCCTAACATGACTTTTATTTCTATTTTATCTTTAACTATTAACGGTGGTAAATTAGTATAGCTATTTACAACTTCTCTATTATCTATTTTAAAAGAAATCACTTTTTGTCCATCAAATTCTTTCGTTCCTTTCCCATACTTTAGAATAGTATTTCTCATACCTGTACTACTCCCCTCATCATCCTTATAAGTAAAAGGAGCTCCAGATTCAATATAATTCATATTTGATGTATACCATAAAAATGGCGATCCTAAATCTATAGTTAGTGTTTTAATTTCGAAATCAGAACCATTACTTGCAGATTTATTTATATATGTTAACCCATCTACATCGAAAAACATTTCGTTTTTAAGGCTATTTAACCGATTATGATTATCTTGTATATTGCCTTCAATCCTATTGAAATTTTTGTTATCAACTCCATCATCAGGAGTCCAATCAGTTTTAGTCCCTTCCCAACTCATTCATTTTTCCTCCCTTCTAGGTTTGCTCTTAATCCTCCATCATATTCTAACTCTTGTTTAGTTACATAAAATTGTCCAACCTTATTGATACCCAGTTTTTGAAATTCTGGTACAGTAATTAGATCAGCTAATATTAATGCTGGATTACCTCGCCAATCCAAAGACACATCTCGCTTAGGGTCAGCAAAGGAACCTTTAAGTTTATCAGCTATCTTCTGAGCCATTTCTTTAGTTTGAATCAGATGATTTATAGGAAGAGTATAATCTATCTTTCCATTCTCAGTTATACTCCTATCATCTTGTGAATATACTCTTTCTGCTCCTTTTACTTTTAAAGGCTTACCTTCAAGTATTAACTTGAAAGTATCTTGACTAGTTCCACTGTTGCTAATCTCAATTTCAGCATTACAAGCATAATAATTAGCATGAGTAATTGAAGTGTTCACTGTATTATTCTCCAAGTGAGCTGTAACTTCTATAGCTGGTTTCTCTGAATACTCAGCATTAATAGTGATAGTCTCAGCTGCTCCAATTGTTCTAACTTCACTAGTAGAAAAAACTTCTTCTAACCCATCAGATAATACAAGAGGTTGAGTTTCTACTATTATATAATTTGCTACACTAGACGAATCAGCAGGTTGATTCTTTGTAAAATAATCATCTGCTGTTATTTCATATAATCCTGTGGGGATAATCAGTTTCAATGACCTAACAGTCATTTCTGTTTGACCTAACATATCACTTGTTACATTAGCTATAATATAAGGTCTAATATTCGCAGAACCTTTTACTACTATATTAGCTGGGACTTCTCTTATTCTAGTAGAAGCAAGGGTTATTGTAGCATTACCTGTTATCATTTCAAACATATGACCTGTAATTTTCTGTATTTCTGTGGTCATAATTCCACTAGATAATATATTAGCAGAAGAATTTTTTAGTCTAGCAGAATTGATTGATATTGTGGCACTAGCTGAAAAATCAGCAGAAGCTTCAATATAATTAGTTATACTTCTACCATAAATATAGACATTATTATCATATGAAGCAGCGTAAAGGTAATCATTATCAGCATAAACAGAGTAAATATAACCTGTTGCATCTGTTAACTTAGTTACTAATGTAAAATCTCTTCTGTCATAGATATATATATTCTTATCATGGGCTCCAGCATAAATATAATTGCTATCAACATATATAGAATAAATATAACCAACTGGATCTGTTAAAGTAGTTATTAAGGTCAAATTTGTTTTATTATAGACATAGATTTTATCACTGGAACCGGCATAAATATAATCACTATCAGCATAGACAGACCGAATAATATTATTTGCATCAGTGAAGGTAGTTACTAATGTAAAATCTATTCTATCATAGATATATAACTTATTATCACGTGAGCCAGCATAAATATAATTACTATCAGTATAGACAGAAAAAATAAAATCATTTGTATCAGTTAATATAGTTATTAAGGTTAAATCTGCTCTATTATAAATACATATTCCATTATATGAACCAGCATAAATATAATCTTCATTAACATAAATAGAATAAACATTTCCACTTACATCAGTTAATGTAGTTATTAAAGTCAAATTTATTCTATCATAAATACATATTCCATTATATGAGCTAACATAAATATAATCGCTATCAGCATAAACAGAATAAATATAACCAACTGGATCTGTTAACTTGGTTATTGGTGTAAGGCTTGTTTTATCATAAATATAAATTTCATTCTGTGAACCAGCATAAACATAATCACTATCAGCATAAACAGAATAAAGATGATTACTTGTAGCTGTTAATGTAGTACTTAGATCAAAAGACAATCTATATCACCTCCTTTAATCTAACTTTACTGTTAACTCACTAATTGGAACTTTAAATATATCGTCAGTAGTGATAGTTTTAGCAGTAGTTAACTCTGCATAAAATAATGGATTACCACCAGTTTCAGCATCCATTAATATAACATGAGTAATTATTCCCCAGTCAGCTGTTGCTTGTGGAAATTCAATATCATAGGTATTCTGTGTTACTCCATCTACAATCTCATCAAAGGTTATTGCTTGCCTTGCATAACTACCTCCAGAAACCTCACTTGTAATATCTCCTGCTTCTGCTGGATTAGAAGTTAACAAAGCTATATAGATTGTAGTAGGTGATGTATAGGGTACATTTCTTAATACATGATCAAGCAATTTATTTTCTAGATAATTACACATATTAGACATTATTATCACTCTCCTTTTATATTTATAAAACTTGGCCCTTCTACTCTAATTACATTCTTCCTATCACAATATACCTGCCCTCCACAAGCCTCTGCTATCTGTCTTAATGCTTCTCTATGGCTGACTGGCTGAAAATATCCCCAAGGGATTACAAACTCCTGTAACTCTGTATCTATCCAATATTCATCAGCTTCTATATCTGCATCATCAAAAACTATCAATGCCAACTTATATAATGTAATATTCTGATAGACCTGACTAGTTGAAAAGGTTGTCTTTCTCAATAGCTCTAATCTATCTCTAGCACTTGTACTTGCATAAATTTGCTGTTCTGAAACTGACCAATCACCACTCCAAAAAGTACCTAAGGGGAGATATTCAATTATTCCATTTGGCAATTCTAATCCTAGCCAAGCCCTTATCTTTCTATTAACCTTAATCTTTTGATGAAGTGGAGAATTGATATTTCCTGCTGAAAAGCGATAGTCTATATTGCTTAACTTAATATCTATTTCATTAGATGATATATTTCCAATCGGGAGGCTGCCATCACTTAGCTCTCTTTCTTCTAGAAGATTAATTTGCATAATCTGGTCATCATCATAGATTTCTTGTACACTAGAAAAGAATTCTAAAATCTTAACTTGCTTACTAGAATGGGACCATCTTTTTACTATTAATTTCATCTCTGTTATTGATGATAATTGTAAATCTGATATATCTTTTTGCCAGCTCACTCCTGTATTACCTACAATTGATTCAGTATGAACTAGAATTTCTTCTTCATAGAGATTGATATCAAAATCTTGAGGAAACTCTTCTCTTGCATCATCCCCTACCACTTTTAACCCATATACTGGTCTAGCAAAGAAACGGACCGTTAAGGTAGGATAAGGTGAAGAAAAGTATCCATCTTCATCAGACATTGAACTCCCCCACCAACCCACCTGGTAATCATCTGCTTCCTTTTTAGTTGATGGTGCAGGATAATAAGCACCATCTAAAGTAGATGAACCATCAAGTGATAACCACTTATGATTTGCAGATTCTTTTGAGTCAGCAACTTGCTTAACCCAAGATATATTAGCTTCTTCATTAGCAAATACTTGAATACTTTGGTCAAGATAGGGATCTGTCCATGTAACTTCTATTCTAGCTTTAAAATTTCTTGTGCCTGCTTTGATTGCTTCAAGAAAGTCTGGGCTGACTGGAAGCATGATTACACCTCCTCAAAAATAACAGTAACATCTTTTGTATATTGTGGCTTTAGATTATATATCTTTCTTGGTAAAGGATTAATATATACTTCTTTTGAATGTATTCCTTCAACATCCTCATATTCAAAAATCACAGCTTCACCACTTCTATACAAGTTAATAAAAGTCAGAGCATCAGCAGGCAATAATCCTTTATAAGAAAGAGTATAAGTGTTTTTGGTAGTAGTTATATCTTTAACCAACCTACCACTTGCAGTTCTTTCTGACTTTCCAATCTCAGTCTCTTTAATCTCCATATCTTCTCTGGGAGTAGGTATATTAATTCCGTTTAATTTCACCTTGTATTCACCCCTAACCTTGCATTTTCACTTATTCTTATACTCCTTAATTTTCTTTCTAGCTTCTTAAGTCCTAAATCATCTGCAATAAGAGTTCCTACCTGTAAAGTTACTTCAATTGGTCGAGTACTTACAGTTGCTTCTTGTTGTTGAGGCATAGGCATATGGGCTGCTATTCCTGCTCCAAGGTTTGCTAATACATCTTTTCTAAGAGGAATGACTGCTTCATCATCTCCTGCTTCACCTATTAACCCTACAGTTGGTCCTGTTACAACACCACCATCTGCAAATTTTCTAATTACTGCTTTCACAGTTTCAAAGGTTGCTAATGCAGGGGCTACTGCTGCCGCAATTTGTCCTATATAAGCAAGAGAAGCTCCAAAAGTTAAAGGAGCTTGTGCCCATGAAGCTGCTATACCCGCTGCTTGAGCTGCAATTACTTGTTGTTCTGCCATAGTTACAAAAGATAATGCCATTTCTTTAACAGCTTCTCTAAAGGTCTTAGTCCCATTTGCAAAACTATCAAAGAACCCTGTCATTGATTTAGCCATTGCCATAGATGCTTCTGCTGTATTATTTTTAAGATTAGTAACATAATTTTTTACAGAATCCTTCCAGATTGCTACTGCAGCTGAAATAGCATTTCCATGATTTTGATAGTTAGCTAATTGAGTACTTAGTAACTCCTGCTCTTTTTGAGCATAGTATTCTAAAATTGCTTGTTTACTAACTCCTAGTTCTTCTGCTCTTGCAAGTGCCCTCTGCTTTTCTAATTCAAGTAATTGCTCTTTGTTAGCAGTTAATCTAAATAACTTATTTTGCCAAGACTCTTCATAGCTTTCTCTGATTTCATTCTTTTTTTGTGCATAATATTGTTCTATAGCTTCTGTACTTGCTCCCTTTGCTTTAGCCTCAGCTATAGCTTTGGCTTTTTCTCTTTCTAATATCTCCATCCTACTTGCTGTTAGATTGAATAATTTATTATTCCAAGAATCTTCAAACTCTTCTCTAGCTTCAGCTCTTTTCTTGACTTCTCCTTTAACTTTCTCAGTCTGCTCTTCTTCGCTCTCAGAAGTAGATTCAACTCTATCCTTATTGCCTTCTTTAACTGCATTAGTCTGTTTTTCTTGTTCTTCTTCAATAGTTTCAGACTGAGCAGCATAGGCAATTTGGGTTCCTGTTACAAAATCAAAAACTTTTGCTGTAACATTTTTCAAATCTTTACCTACTGATGAACCTAAATCTCCAAAAGCTTTGCCCACATCTACTGTAGAACTGGCAATTGCTTTTCCATTCTTCTTAATTTCATTAGCTAATTCTACTACTTCTTGTCTCGATTTTTCTGCTGAATCTCCTATTGCATCAGATAATCCAGCAAATTGGTCTCCTACTTTTGGTATTTTCTCTAGTACTGATAGCTTTTGGACTATAGTATCTACTACGGTTAAGACAAAAGCTTCTAAAGATTTAAATTCTAACTTCCATACATTGACTACAATTTTGACTATAGATTTAAGAGTATCAAATACTGCTTTTAGCAATGATTTAACCTTTTCCCAATGTCTAACCACTTCTATTCCAATTGCAATCAATCCTCCCACTGCTGCAACAGTTCCTAGAATGGGAGCTGCCATTCCAGAAAGAGCAGGAATGAGAGTTGCTGAAACAAAAGTACTTACTGTAGCAAATGTTGTAGACAGAGTTCCCCAAGCGGTTATCATGCTACCAACTGTGACAAGAACTGGCCCTATTGCAGTTGCTATCCCTCCAAATATCAGTGCTATTTTTTTACCTACTGGAGATAGGTTATTAAATACATCTACAACTTTAGTAATTGCAATAGTTATTTGGGTCATTATTGGCTCAAGAGTTTTACCTAATTTACTAAGTGATTCTTGAAGTGAATAATTAGCCTCAGCACTATTAACAAGTTCTGAGTTATTCTGCCTATATTGCTCATAAACATTTGCAAGACCAGTATTGGCTAGAGTTTCTAAAATATAATTTTGCTCAGTTCCACTAGTTATAGCTTGTTGTAACCCAGCATTAAAATTATCAATTTGAATCCCAGATCTTTCAAGTAGTTCTGCAAAAGGACCAACTGCTGAACCAGTTGCAAGAGTTTCCTGTAATCCATCAGCTATACCTTCAAATTTTAAAGTATCTTTAAATTTGATTGCAGCACCTGACAATTCATCAAGTACCTGTTGGAACTTGTCACCCTTAAAACCTGCTGCTAAAAGATTGGATAATCCCTCTACATTACTATCAAGTTCGCCAGTTACTCCCTGCATCTGCTTCATAGCAGCAGACATATTCTCCATATTAGCTCCAGCAGTTTTAGTGTTATTTTCTAACACAGCTATTTCTTTTCGAAAGTCTCTAGTCCCTACTACAAGACCTGTAAAAGCACCAGTAATAGCTGCTGACATACCAGACAATTTCTTTCCTATCCCTTTGAGCTTATTTCCAACACCTTGTAATCTCTCACCTGTAGCTTGTATTCTTTGAGCAAGAGTGCTTGAACTTTGACCTGCATTGTCTAACTGTTCTCTAAAACTATTAAGCTGGCTTTCTGTTCTTACTAACTCTCTTTGAAAATCTCTGTAAGCTTCAGCGGATATTTCTCCATTCTGAAATTGCTCATTTACCTGTTCTTGTACAGATCGCAATCTTTCTAGTTTTTCACTAGTATTGCCTACCCTTTGAGATAATAATTCTTGTTGCTGAGCTAATAATCTAGTGTCATCAGGATTGAAGCGAAGTAATCTTTGAACTTTCCTAAGTTCTGATCGTATGTCTCTACTTTTTTTATTAACATCCTTCAATGCTTTACCCAACCCTGTAGTATCTGAACCTATTTTTACATTAATCCCACGTATTGTCTCTGCCACATACTCACCTCCATATATAAAATACCACTCTAGTTAACTAGAAGGTTAAGCAAATAACTTATCTATATCTGCTTGTGTAGCTCTTTTAGAGCCTGTTACTTTCTTCTTACCAAGATGAATATCTGTCATTTCTATAAAATCACTAACTCTTAATTGATTAAGTTCTTGAAATGATAATCCAATGTGTTTCGCATTTGACAGTATTATTAAATCAAGTCTATTAGAAACAGGATTACTTTCCTTTGAGCTTTGGGTTTCCTCCATTTGCTGCGGAACGAAAAAATCCATCTGATGCTTCCTCAATTACATTCATCATAAAATTTTCATCTGCAAAGTCTATACTTTCTAATTCAGATAACCATTTCTCAAAACCATGAAACTGTTTGCCAAAATTATCAGCTTTGTTCATAGCATAACAAATTTGAAGTATCTTAACAGAGTCAAATCCGCTAAAATCTCCATCTGCCATTTTTGCCATATCTTGCAGGCTTACCAAATCCTCTATTAAATCTTCATCAAACTCCTGTCTATAATATAAAAGAGCTAAAGGAGTAGCCCTTAGCCCTAATTCTTTATTTCCAATTTGTATTGTTCTCATTAATAATCAACTCCTAAGCTATATTTGGTAATAATACACTATCAAAGAATGAATTGTACACTGCTTGATTACTCTCTGATAACTGCAATTTACCTTTAACATATTTATTCTTATCTTCAGTTGGAAGCATCTCTAAATTTAATGTATCTGTTGAAGGGTTTACACTTGCTTCATTGGTACTGTTCTCTTCTGAAGGTCTAGATGCTTTACATCTATAATAAACCATCCTTCTATTCTTTTGGTCACCTTGAACCTGGAAGAGCAAAGCAAAGTATTTTGGTTCATCATTTGCAGATTCGACAAGCATTCCGTTAGAATCTATAGTCATCCCAAGCATTTCAGCAAGTATCTCATCGGGGATATTAGCCATTTCTAAATCTCCTGTATATCCGTTATTAGTTGTATATGTGAAATACTTAGTATTATCAGCATAAAATTCTGATGTGTCTCCCTCTGGAGAAGTTGAAAATCCAACTGCTCCTGGTATAGGTTTAGGAATTCCCCAACTAGTTGTACCTTCTGCGACATCTTGAGCAACTCCTAATGTAGCTCCTGTAGATCCAGTATCTGTGAATGTAATATCTAATGTGCTATCATTATCCTGTGCTACCTTAGTAACTAGCTTAATTACTCCTGCATTATGGCTTGCTCTAAATACAGCATTAAGAGTACTGTTATTATTTAAAGCATTAACTAATACTGATGCTACCTTTGCAACATTATCGTGAGTTTCAGAAGCTAATGGAACTATAACAGTAACTGGAGAATCAACTCCTAAAAGAGTATCTGCTGTAACTGTAACTGTTATCTCACCATCTGCAGATGGTGTTTTAGTTACCTCTATGCTTTTGGTCTGAGACACACCTAAAAATGCCACATGAACCTGTTCCAGTCCGAATTTGACTTTGTTACTCATATTTTCTACCTCCTATATTAATTGAATTTCATATATGATTTGATATAAATCTTCACTATCTAAAAAAGACTCAACTTTTGAATAAGGGAGTCTTAATTCTTTAAGTTTATTTTCAATTTTCTGCTCATCTGGTGGATATTTAATTGAATTATAATATTCAAGCTGGTAGTTACCTATATCTTTATAATTATGATTATCCGCTATCATATCGTTATTATAAGCTAATTGTACTGTTACAAATGGTATTGGTGGTTGTGACTTAAAACTTCCATAAGTGCAAGGGAAGCCTATAAATTTTATTTCATCTATTAAATCCATATAAGTCATATTATCCACCACCGTTCTTAATGATTTTCTCTATTTTTTTCTCCATCTGTGGAATTAAGTTATCATACGAAGGTCGAATATGGGGGATTGCCGCTACCTTACCCCCATTTCTTTTAGCATGACCCATTTCTAAAAGATGTGTAAGACTAGGTTTTTCTTTATTGTAGATTGTGACCTCAATCTGACCACCTTTAGTACTTGTTTTGCTGCTCCATCCATCAGCATATTCTCCAGTATCCTTAGGAGACTTTGCTTTTATCTCTTTTTTAACTTTACTTGCAGTTGATTTTACCTCTTTCTTTATTTCTTCTTGGACATCATCAGTGTATTTTTTTACTTCTTCAGTGATTACAGCTGCTAGATCATCTACACTAACTGTTCTAACCATCTCCAGCCACCTTCTCTCCAATAAGTACTATTTTCTCACCTTTGCCTTGAGTACGAATTATTTTATATTCTTCATCGTTATATTTGAATTTCTTTTCCTTATTATACTCAAAAGAATATATCTCAAAGGATTCTTCAGGTCTTAATCCATTGACAGCAGCATTATAATACTCATTAGAACCAATAGAATACTCGTTAGCATATACAAGTTTCCAGTCAGGGACTTCTACTTCATTTCCCCATTCATCTTCTTTAATTATCATAGTTGGTAGATATATCACTTTGTTATGTCGCATTGTCATCAACTACCGCATACTCAGAAGATAGTGCCAAGTGGTTCTTTAGCATATCATAAGATTTTTGAAATTTATCTGAGTCTGGATTATCATAACCAAAATTAGCCTTACAATAGAGAATTATAGCTCTTTTGATTAAGGCATCTGTTTCATCTATATTGTTAATCCCAGATATTCTTAAATCAACTTTCGCTGCATCAATCAAACCTTGTATTTCTCCATTGAAATCGCTGGCTGTAATTCTTAATACTGGCTTAATTTCATCTATTAAAGACATTTACATCATTCCTTTTCGTCAAGCTCCTTTTGAGCTGCTATTGCTTTCTCTTCTCCTTGAATCTTTTCTCCATTTGATAGCTCATACCAATTCCCGCCTGTATTTTTGGGGAATTTATCACCCTGACCATTATTTTCTTTGCTTTTGACAGTTTGCTCTTTATATAAAAACCCTTTCTCCTGCAACTCTTTTATTCTAGCTTCATCCTCAGACTCATAAATGCTACCTTGGTTATAAGGTTTTTTAGTGTTTTTATCAATAAAAGATCTAATTACTTTTTCTTTCATATTCCCATCTCCTTTTAATGTGTTATAAATATAAAAGCCACCCACAAATATACAGGTGACTTAACTATGTTTAGTTAGTTTTATACCGCTGAAGCTTTCTTAATTCTCAAAAATCCATTCTTAGATACAACATTACCACCAAAGTATCCAGAACCTCTATGAGCAATAACTCCTTGCTTGAATTTGAAGTCATCTGAACGTTTAATTTCTGTGTCGCTGAACAATACTAATTTATAGTTGGATAATGAACCATACGCCATCGAATAACTTCCAGCTGTAGTTGCATCATCGGAGATAGCTTTACAAGCACTATTGATAATAAAAGGAATTCCATCAATAGTACCTGTATTACCGTTAGTTACAATAGTATGAAATTTCTTTCCGTCATCAGTACGAAGTTGAGAAAACGCCTTTAAATCTTTCTTGTTAAGGATTAACACAGCAGCATCTTCTACGTCTTCGTCCCCACCATAACTAAAGATGATATTATCTAAAGTATTATTGTCTATTGCAGCAATTTCTACATCAGTTGCAGGGTCGATTGCTGTAGCATTAGTAGAGAAAATACCCACTAAGTGGTTAGTTGCTCCATCTCCTACTAAAATTTCTCTAGTAATTTTCTTTCTTTGAGCTTTTTCAACACCATCTATAACCATAGTTGCATAGTTGCATAGTTAGCTTCTGGTAATCTTTCAATCTCTTCTGGATGCTCTGCATAAGCAGTTATTTTAGCTTTATTTATTTCTGCATAATCAAAGACAGTTTCTGTATCAGTATAGTCAGCACCTTGTCCAGTATAACCGCCTTCGCCATATCCTTTAATATATGGTTGTTTAAAGCTTTCTCCACCTTGCATCTCTACAACATCAACTCTATCAATTAAGCTTGACACCTCATTGAATGTACCATTAATACTACTTGATGAACGCTCAGGAATAACAATTTTACTAGTTCCTACAGTAATGATATTATCCATTTTTAAATCACTACCGTAAGCTTTTAATTTTTCTTTGTCGGCATTTTGGTTTCCTGCAATCTCTACAGTTTCAGTATTTCCGGCAACAATATTATCCATTTCAGAAGTTGTGTTATCCTTTAAAGCTTCCATGTTAGCTTTGGCTTTACAAACATTATCATATTTTTCATCTAATTCTTCAATCTCTTCCATCTTAGCATTTGCAGATTCTACATCTCCAGAGTCGATTAAATTTTGAGCTTCTGTCATCATTGCATTTCTTGTCTTAAAATATTCTGCTTTAGTCATTTATCATCTCTCCTTTTAATTTCAATAAGTTTAGTCTTGCTTTAAATTTATCTATATCGACTTTAGCTTGATTAACTACATTTTCAACCTCTTCTAGCTCTTCTTGCTCTAGTTCGTCTTTAGCAACTACATCTTCAGTTTCCTCTTCATTTTCAATCTGTTCACTGCTATCTTCTATATCTCGATTCTTTAATTCAGGGAGTAAGTTTCTCATTTTATCAATAACACCTTGAGGCAACATCCCATCATTAATACCAGCACTAGCAACCAATTTATTACCTGTATCAAACATAATTTCATCAGCAAAACCTAGCTCTTTTGATTTTTGAGCAGTTAACCAAGCCCCTGTGTTTGCTGAACCTCCAGAATCCATCAAATCGAATAACTCTTGTTCTTCCATCCCTGTTTTTAGTCTGTAAGCATTAGCTATTGATTTATTGTAGTTCTTTAGCATTTCTGCTTTATGCTCCATACTTCTATAATCTCCACTAGCTCTACTAGATACATTATGAATCATAATCTGAGCAGTAGGCGAGATTCTAACAATATCTCCTGCCATAGCTATAACGCTAGCAGCACTTGCAGCAACACCGACTATATCAACATTAACCTTTCCTTTGTAATTCATTAATGCTGTATAGATTTCTGAGCCACTATAGACGTCTCCGCCAGGACTGTTGATTTCAACTTCTAACGTTTCTCCATTGGTTTTTTCTAGCCAACCAGCAACATCACGAGGGCAAGTTACTTCATAACCAAACCACTCATAAATTTCTTTCTCATCATTTGCAACAATAAAACCTCTAATCGGTATCTTCATTATCTTCTGTCTCACCTCCCTCTGTGACTATTCCTGTATCTTTTCTTCTTAGCGGTTTATCTCCACCCTCAATAGGACTAAGATTTAATATTTCTCTCCATTCATTTGGAGTCATAGCTCCTCTATCAACCATTAACCATAGGTTGAGCTTAGTTTTCATACTTGCATACTGTAAGCTATTGGCTGAGAATATAATCTTATTACCAAACCCTCGCTCTTTTCTAGTGAATAGTTTTCTAGTGAATTCTAAGCTCATTTGCTTAGCTAATGGTTCTAATTCGGCTTCAAAATAAGCATTCCAATCATCTTCATTGTACTTAGATTGAACTATCTTCTCATTAGTACCAAAGAAACTATATATACGAGCGGTTGTTCTATCCATTTGTGCGGCATTTGGTACATAATTATTTGGCTCAACTTGCTCAGCATCAAACTTAGGATCTGTAGCTGCTGCCCCTGCATCATTGTCTATTGATAAGTAGTTTTTAACAAACTTTTTAACTTCTAACTCTTTATCCTCTGGTCTAATAGTACTTTTGAATTTAAGTAACCATCTAATCACATTACTATTTTTAATAGCTTTGATTATCCCCTGGTCAGTGGTATTAACCACTTCCATAAGTGATGTTAGAGCCTTTTGGGGACTCTCTCCAAAAATATCATTGTCGTTGTAATCTTGCCTTAGATGGATGACATCACTATACTTAACTTTGATATATTGACCAGTTTTAAGCAGGAATTTCAATTGCATCTCTTTATTATCTTCAAATACAACTTGTACTCCTGTAGCTGGAATGGGATATATCTCTTTTGGATATCCTCCATCGCCTCGGATAATTAGAGCAAAGGCATTATTGTTAAGTTGAAGTTGATTAGTCAACTTCTCCTGCATCATCTGACCTGTCATATAAGGATTAGGCTCCTCCAATAAAAAACGCATATAAGGTTCAGGGTTGATTTTGATTCCATCTGTCCCCTCTCTTATATGCTTAGCTTCAAGTTTTCCTATTGCTTTAGTTTTTGGCCTTATACAGGATCTAATAATATCTGATTGAAATAACTTCCCATTCCAACTATAAAAACTATTCCCCCTCTCTGTTACAAGTTTGAGAGTATCTACTGTTTCTGTTTTATTTGTTGGACTTTTATTACCAAATAAGTTACTGAATATTCCCAAATAATCACCTCCTTAAATCATGTTAATATAATCTTGCATCTTATCTTGCAATACTACATAAGCATTGAGCAAAGCAGCAGTACCATCTATTCTCATTCTTTGGTTTCTTTGCTTATTAGGTTGAATATTTAAATTTTTATCTATATCTACAGAAGTATTACTCAAGCACCACTTGTCTATAGGGTTATTATTGTAAATTATCTTATTAGCTTTTAAGTCAGCTCCTAACTTCTTCATTGGACCTGATAAAGTTTTCTTTCCTTGAATAACCTTAATCATTGCTTCTGCTCCAAAATAGCCCTCCATCTCCTCAACCCAGTACTTAGCACTCCAAGCATCATAACCTATCCAAGGTAAGTAAATATCATATTCATTTTGCACTTCTAGATACCACTGAGTAACAAACTTAGGGTGTACAGAGTTACCTGGAGTAGTTCTTAATAACCCCATATCCTTCCACTTATCATAAGGTATTTTGTCCTCTCTTGCTCTTTGCTCCAATAAGTCCTCTGGTAACCAATACATCTGTAATACGTAGATATGATTATCGTTAGGTATCATAAATAATACTTTGGCAGCAGTTAAGTCTGTAGTAGAAGATAAGTCAGTACCTCCAATACCATATCTAGGCTTTAATTCTTCTAATTTGAAAGTTCTTTCATTATTCAAATCCTCGAAAGGTAGCCAAGCTTCACTAGAGGTTTCTCTAATATTAAAATCCTTTGTCAGCAAATTTTTCACCAACAAAGGATTAGCTTTAGCTTTATTCACTTTAGTTTCTAAGTTATCTATTTTCTTAATAGTCCCTAGCCCTGGATTAGCTTTCTTCCACTTTGATTTATCAGTCCATTCCTCTCTTTTATCTAACTCGTAGATAATCGGTAAGAATCTTTCATCCTTATATCCCTCTGGGTCTTCATACCCATCGAGAACCATTTCTGCTTCTTCATATTTTAAATCATATACCGACTCTCTAACTGTACCTGCTGTTGTAATCATAAAAATAAGAGGTTGTTCTCTAGCTGATGTACCGTCTTTTATAACATCATACAAATTTTTATCTTTCCATGCATGGACCTCATCAAGAGAGGCACAGTGAACATTGAGACCATCTAATTTTTCACTATCAGAACCTAAAGGTACAAAAATCGATTCATTGAAATCTCCTCTCAATTCTTTTACTAAAGGTTTAATGCTTTTTAGTAATACAGGAGACTTTTTAACCATTTTTTTAGCTTCTGTCCAAACTATTTTTGCTTGTTTTTCTTTTGTAGCTGCCGCATATACTTCTGCTCCAGGTTCTCCATCGGCCACCTGCATATATAAACATACAGCAGACATCCAAGTTGACTTTCCATTTTTACGAGCTACTACAAAAAATACTTCCTGATATTTTCTAGTTCTGTCTATCTTATGGACAAATCCAAATATAGCAGCAGTAGCAGCCTTTTGCCATAGTTCAAGCCTTATAGGTTTGCCTCCCCATTTCCCCTTACTATGTTTACAGAAGTTTTCTATAAATTCAATAGCATGATTAGCATGGTCTGAGCTATATTCATATTCGCTATTTTTATCTCTTATGTCTGTAACTAATTTCTTATATACTCTTCTAACTTTATTGGATACAATTATTTCTTTATTTTTAATCTTATTGTAATATTCAATTATAGGATTATAATCAGAACTATAAACTACAACATCATCATTACTAGTCTTTTTATTGTTTTTAACTTTTTTAGTAGTGTGTTGCCAACAAGTGTAGTCTTTTGGTGTTTCATCTTCTGAAAAGTTTTTTGTTCTAGTACACCTTGAGCCATCATTCTTTTCTCCAGTACATTGTAAAGTTACACTCATTAGCTGCACCTCCTAATCCGGCCTTCTTTGAGCAAATTGCTCAATTATATTGATATTTTCTTGCTTTTTTTCAGCAGGTAACAAGTCTGTTAACTGCTTCATAACTGAACTATGTCTATTAATTAGCGAAATATAAGTTTTAACCTCATCAGATTGCTTAGTACCATATTGATTTTCACCATTCTTATACTCACTAATAACTCCATTCTCATTAATCGCAACTTGTAGATCTTTTAAAGTGATAGTCATAAATGCAGCATTTTCAATAAGAGAATTAGCCACCTGCATCTTCTTCTCATCTAGCTCTAAATCTTTAAAAATCTTTTTTAATCTATTTATCTCAACTTTAACCCTTTTATCTTTTTCTAAAAATTGCTTTTTCTTAGCTATTGCCTTAGCCATATACCACACCCCCCTCGCGTGCGACTTGTGTATTAATTGTGTGTCCACTCTACGGTCTCCTAATATATACCCCCTGCACTAAAATAAAAGGGGGGCTAACCACTCTTTAGTATTGCCTATTCTAAAAAGTTTTTTATTGAATTTTTGATAGCACCTTCTAAGTTGTTCAAATTAATTTCGTCTGCATCTGCCAAGTAGTCACCTTGAATAACATTCTTCCCGCCAATTATAACTCTGTATTTTGTTTTGATTTCGCTAGGAAAATAATGTTTTCCAAAACCACCATGGCTAACCTTGTTGTAATTAAATTCTATTTTATCTATCAAAATCTCTACATTACTATTCACACTCTAATCCTCCTTCACTAACTCCCCAAGCTCATTAAACTTCAATCCTTCTCTAGTCACCTTAGCTTGATTAACTCCATGGCCATCATGTTTATCATGACACTCTTTACACTCATACTTGAGTTTATCCCAATTCAAAGTGATCTCTGGATCATTAATATTCTCTTGTGTTAAATGCTCTGTATGATGAACTATATATCCTGGAGTATATCTTCCTTTCTCTAAGCAAGTCTCACACAATCCATTGACACTCTGAATATAACCCTCTCTACAATCCTTCCATGCTTTAGAATTATAAAAAGGTTTAGCCCAAGGTTTAGCCATCTAATCACCTCAATTAAAAAAACACCCAGCTTCTGCCGAGTGTTAGTCTATATTTGTCATATATTTAATTGTGAACTCAATATTACTTATAATCATTATAGCACAGATTTTAAATTATTTATTTCAACTTCATTCCAAAACCATTCCACATTTATTCCACATCAAATTATACTCACTATTTCTCTATAAAGTGAGTACAATCCTTTCTCCTCTAATAACTCTAAAGCCTTACTTTTTCTTCGATACATAGTAGTATGACTAATAGCCAATTCAGTTTCTATCATCTCATTCTTATAATTCTTCAAATATTTTAACTCAATCACCTTAGCCATCTCTTCACCAAACTCTGGCTCTTCTTCTTTAAGTTCCTCTATATCATCTTTGATTATCTTCATCAATTCATCTGCTCTATTAGCTCTTCTAAGTAAATCATCTTTTATAACAGCATTACTCTCTACTTGCCCTCCTCCATAACAAATAGCACTCAATCTTCCTGGAATAATATCAGCAACTTTATATCCAGACTTTATACCATCGTTAATTGTACAAGCTCTTCTTCTTAACCTCTTACTAGCTCTCTTTAAATCTCTGTATAAATACAATACCTTCTCTACTTGCTTCACTTTACCCCGCCTCCCTCATATGGTATAATGAAACGGAGACGGGTGCCCATGCCTGTCCTTTTTTTATTTATTGAGCAAATTATCTATTATTTACTAACCTTAATCCCCCACCTTCAAATCTATCATCAATTGGTAGTTTCATTTGAGTTAAACTAGTTCTCAAACTCTTTAAGTCTCTATCATAAAATCCATATAGCTCTAATACATCTAAGAAACCAGTAAAATCATGGTTAAAAGTTGTCCAATTGTCATTTTCATCCCTACCACAGTGATTTAACTCATGGTGAACTAAAGCATATTTCCCTTTCTCGGTTAATTGCTTCCATTCATCTTCAGCAATTTCAATTATATAATCCAATCCTGTTACATGATTATATATATTACTAACCTTTCTAGCTCTACCTTGAACAATATCACCTTTACTTTTAGCTGCTTTATCTCTAAACATATAATATATTTGAGCATTAGCTAAATCATTTCTATGTTCTTTAATAATTTTTTGAGCAATCTCTTCAACTTCTGGTGCTTCACTATAATTAGCCATTTACATCTTCTCCTTTCTCTTCTTATCTTCTTTTAACCACTCTATAATAACTAAAGCCATAATAATAGCAAATATAATTTTAGCTATTAAAATTCTCATAAATGCCACGTCCTTTAAGAATAAATCTTTATTTGTAGCTGACCTTAGGCTCAGACCAGCTACTTAAGATGAATAATAACTAGGTGGCTCCTCCTCTCTTATTTTTGGTTTTTGCCTTGAGTTATTCCATGCTCTAGGCTAAACCAATCTAGGAGTTATGAGCCTGTCCTTCTCTGCCACTTGTTCCTTAGTGGATACAGGTAGCAGATAATTTTTTACTTATTAAACTTAATAATAATTTCATCACTTACATGATAAGGTCCAATTAAGTCTTCTTCTTTACAATCAATAACTTCGATATCTTCTCTACCCTTTAACTCTTTGATTAATTCTTCAGTTGAAAGTTCTTTGAAGAAATTTACTTTGACTCTTTCTCTCATTCTGCTTTTCTCCATTTCTGTAGTCATAAAAGACTAAGTTTTTAGTAACCATTTCCTAATCTGCTTTTAAGCCTAGCAATATTCTTATTCCTCAAACTAGTTATCAATTCGCCTTGTTTAACTCTCATATCTATTCCACCAACTTTAATCGGTTCTCCATTCTTACCAATTAATCGACTGACATGATCAGAAGCTAACTTCTTGTTGAGATAATCTAAGTCTCCTGTAGAATTGATAATTGTTGGCTTCTTATTCTCAATTCTATAATTAATGATGATAAAGAGCTTATCTATCTCATCTGCTCCAAACCTTTCAGCATTTAGGTTATCTATTATTAATAGATCGACTTGTTTGGCAGAGCTAACTAAGTCCCCTGTATTCTTACTAAAATCGTTATAGGTTGCTTTGATATCCTCATAGAACTCTTTAGCTACTGTATTAATGACTGTATAGCCTTTCTTGATGATTTCTTGGCCTATAATATGACTTAATAAAGTCTTACCTCTCCCACATTTGCCAACTAAGGTTAGTCCAATACCCCTTTCATTATAAAAATCAAAGTTTTCAACATAGTCCATAGCTACTAATTTGGCTTCTTTCTTACCTTCTAGCCACTTGAAATCCTTAAAGGTCTTAGCTTTGAACTCTTCTCTTATCTCAGCAGATTTAATATTCTGCTCATACTTCTTCTGCTCTTGTTCCTTTTTAGCCTTAATCTCCTTCTCATGTCGACACTTACAGTCTTCTGCAGTAAATTTATCTCCAGCTTTGCTTACTACTATCTCCTTATCACAGCAGAGTTGACAAGCAAATTGAGATTTATCTACTTCTCCATTTTGCAGCTCCCAAATCTGCTTATATCTAAGCTGTTTAACTTTATTTATTGGACTAGAGGTCATCGATTGTGAGGTCGATTTCTTGGAGTTCTGGGCTGTCAAAGCACCCTTCTCCATACTCCGATTGAGACTGATTATCTTTTGTGGATTCTCTTGTATTATCTGAGCCATTCCTTCCATTTCCCTTACCTCCTGTTGATTTATGCTTTGGATTTTCCTCTAAAGCTTCCTGAGCTTCAGCGATAAAGTAACGGATAAACTTATAGCTATTGATATTAACACCAGCTTCAGGATCACCATGTCTATAATTTCCCTTTTCTTTTTGTTTCCAAATTGCTATATCACAGGCCCTCTTAATAACCTCTGGACTATAATCTTTAAGATCATCCTCGATTAGATAGCCTTTAGTCAGCTTTCGAATATTGAGCTTGCTGGTTATATACTCCATCAGCTCTTGAAAAGGTGTTTGCTTATCTTTTGAAGCTAAGTCTCCACTTTTATTGCTTTGTCTATCATTCTGCTTATTTCCAATTTTTTCTTCACCTGCGTTATTATATAATATAGTATTATCTGTAGTAATCTCTGTATATGAAATCTCTGTATTAGTCTGGACATCTGTGTCCATACCCTCTGGACATTCTTGTCTAAAACTTAAGACAGATTTGTCCATATGGACATCTTTGTCTATATCAAGACATTCTTGTCCAGTTGCTTCTACCTCTTGCTCTTCTAGCTTTCCATAAGTCAGCTTCCTAATTGCTTCGACATTGATATCTATGTAAGGAACATTATTATAGGGCTTTCCATTTACTCTAATATTTCTATATTCAACTTCAATCAGTCCCTCATCTTCTAAATAATCATATTCCCGTTGAATTGTCTTCTCAGAGCAATTAAGTTGCTCTGCATAATAAGCCTTACCCCGTTGTAACTTATCAGCTTTAAACTTCTGTTCATAGCTGATAATCATATTAGTTCTAGGGTCTCTAATCTCTTTAGGTCGATACCAATAAACTAAATCAGATAATATCCAGGCAGACCTAAAGCGAGGCTTCCCACTTTTGGTTCTCAGTTTCTCTAACCAAGTGGGTGGTATAACATTTCCTGTAATATTTAATTGCTCTATCTTTTTAACATTCTCATTCTGTATCTTATAGCTCATCATTACCACTCCTTAGGTAAGTTATTATAATAATTTTTAGTTCAACAACCGAATATTATCTATTCCAGATCCAGCTGTATCTAGGACTATAGACGAACATTAAATTAAGAATTCAGCTGATAAACTTCGCCTATAATCCTTAGGACCTAATAACTTTCTCTTAAATATTTACTTCTATGCACTCTGCCTTTGCTCTCTATCACCATTAACTGATTCTAAGTTACCCTGCAACCACCCAATAAACTGCTCTGCCTTATCATAAGTACAGTCATCACTACTTAAGCTAATCAATTCCATCTCATGGATTTCTGAGAAGTCTGCCATCATCTTCTTTCTAAGTTGATTAACAGTAGTTGTTACACCTTTCCCTTTCATCCAAGTTACAATTTCTTTGATGATAGCAAAGATTCTTTTCCGTTGACTATGCTTGATCATGCTATCTGCTTTCCCGTATCCCTGCTTTCTAGGACCTTTTGGGCTGCTATTCTATATTTATCCTTATTGGCATTTTGAACAACCCACTTTAGGTAATCACTATCTATATCTTTTAACTTAGTTCCTTTATGCTTACCAAAGGGCAATTCAATCTCTCCTGGATCATCACCATTGTTAGAATGATTATCACTATTTTTATCTGATTGATTGTTATCACCATTCATAATCTCATTTAAAGCGGGGTTAGCAAATCTCATCCTTAAGGCCAGCTCTAAGTCCTCAGCAGCTCTCTTAATCATATTCCCTCTGGCACTCTCGAAGGCATCACCTAAGGATTTAATCTCTCTATCATCATAACTTGCTGCTTCATTGCCATCTCTATCTTTTTTCTTCTTAACTACTTCAAAGCGACCAATAGCATCCTTAGATATATCTGGCATACCTTGAGGAGTTCTAAAGGTAACATTCCCTCTAACTATACATTCATAGGTTCTCTCTTCATAATAATGCTCATCTATCTTTACATCCCAGAAAGGTCCAAAGACTCGATTGAGCCTCTCTTTGACATCTTCAATGGGAGTATATCTGTTATCATTATTATCTTGTTTGATTTCAATAGGCTCTGTAATTATCTTATAGGCTGCTTCCCACCACTTAGCTGGATCAGTTTCAGTTATCATCTTATACACCCACCACCCTTTTATAGTTTATAAATCGTCTGGAGCAGGCATCATAGCCCAACTCCAGATTAAGTTTATTCTCTTTTTCCTCTATTACTAAAGAATCCGATTTGACAACCTCTATATCCAGAAGTTTCAGTATAATCTTTGCCTTCATCAAACCACCTTAGCTAAACCCTTATCACCAAGCTCTATTGTATCTATCTTCTGCTCCAACTTATCCTTTAAGATATATTCAACTTGACCATTATTAACATAGTTAACAACTTCAATAATATCTGTGTCAGTTATTCTCTGAGTTTGACCGATGCTAACTAATAAGCATAGTCCTAGCTGTTTACTGATTAATTCATCATCTATTACCTTTCTACTATAAGCTGTAACCTGATACTGAATGAGTCTGATAGCTAGGATCACTTCCCACCGATCATTGACCACATCATCAGTAAATTTAAGGACTACTTTATAATCTCCATCAATCTCATACTCTTTCAGCTTACCTTGACTAATATCACTGATAAAGGCCTGAAGCTGATTCTGGTTATTCTTTGATATTACAACTGCTCCATCTTGTCGATATTGGATAATTTTATAATAACCTTTGCCAATTCTCTTTAACATTCCCGTTAAATTTAGTTTCACTCTATCCACTCTCCTTAATTGTCTTTGATAGTATAGTTAATCCCATTGACATTAGCAGTAGTATCTACAGGCTGATTAATCAACTTTTCGATGTCCCAAGCTGGTTGAATCACCTTGCCATCAGCTCCACTATCTGATATAATTAAGGATAGTAGTAGTAATAGTGAAGCGATGATTATAGTTACAGCTATAATCTTTTGCATTTGCTTACCTCCTTTTGAGGTACATCCCTATTACAATGCATTAATACTTAAGACACTTACTTTTGCGGGGTAGGTGTCTTTTGCTATTTGTGTTGAGATGTAACCCCTTTTCAAATATTTTTTAAGGTTAGCTGTGCTGACCTCATCTGGATTTAGTCCAATATCCTCAGCAGCTATATTGACGATATCGATACAGTGCTTGATATCATCCATCTCTTGGAGCATCTCCTTTAATAGCTTCTGCTCTGACTGCTTATAAGAGTTGAGGTTAAATGCATTCTGAAATTGGTTGAGCCTCTTCACCTCTCTAATCTTCTTTAAGAGTTCTTGGCATTCTGTCTCTAATCTATCCACATTAAGCGGAAAGCAGATAGGAATCTTGTCCATATAGACACCATCAGAGGTCGTTCCTGTGAGAATTAATCTCAACCTTCTACTATTGAGAGCTGTAGCAGTAGCTTCTAAGAAATGCTCTGGTCCATACTCCTTGTTGAGATATTGGCTAATGGTGCTCTCACTATAATCTGTCTCTTTGGCTAATCTCTTTTGAGTCCATTTCTTCCTTGCTAGCTCTTCTCTGACTATCGAGAAGAACTTCCTCATATCAGTTTTATCCAAGTCAATCCCCCCTTAAGCTATCGCTAGTTTCTTATCAACAATCTCAATTAATCGCTTTAGCTCTTCTACCCTCTGTAGATCTTCTTGCTCTTGAGCCTGAGCTAGTCTAGCATTAAGTATTTTCTTCTTCTCTAAGTATCTCTGCTTATAGTTAGGATGTAGCTCTCTTTGCTCCATTGAATTCACCACCTTTCAGTTTCAAAAACTCTAAACTTTAGCTATAGATTATTTACTTAGCTTTAATTTATAATTAAAGTAGATGAAGACTTAACTTCCCTCCACATAAAATCTCCCCTGATTGAGCTTGTACACTTTCACTTCGCGGTCAGCTCATCACTGACCCATGACAACCTTCTTCTCTATCTCTTCCTTAAGGCATTCTTCCTTAATCCTTTTAGCAGTTGCCTTAATATATTTGACTCTCATCATATATTCAAACTCTTGCTTCTTCAGCTCTCTGTCTAACTCTGTATAATCAGGAGTGATCTTAGCCTTAGTTTCATTGCGGATGCGTAAGCCTCCAAAACGTGGATCATCATAGTCCATAGATCAACACCCCTTTCCATCTTACTTACTCTCATTAATCTATATGGTCTTGCTTGATTGTCCTATTAATGATACTCAACTCCACTTTTATCCAACCAGATTGTATTGACTCCAAAGTCTCCATAGAGGATCACTGACTCACCTGTTACTGTAAAGGCTTCTATCTGATCAATACTACAGATTCTAAAATTTAATCCTGACTTATAGCTCATCAGCTCACGGTTCAGATAGTAATATTTAATGTCGCCACTATTCAATAGATTGAGAATTGCTGATAGTTGTTCTAGCATTCTTCCACCTTCTTAAACTGTTTTCCACATCTCTTACACCTATAGCTGACTAAATGATGCTTTGTATCGATCACTTCAATAGGAACTAGTAGATCCCAATTTTTATAACCATGACCACCTTTAAGTCCACATTTAGGACACTCGTCACTAAATTGATTTAAGAGCAATTTAACCCCTTGGTTCTCAGTTTTATTCCAAAGGTCTCGAGCAATTTGAATCTCACTAGTTTTATTCATTTAAATCACCCTTTCTAGTTATTATCAAACCATAGACGATCCCAACACTAATAGCAAAAATCAAAATATCAACAAAGCTATTAACCACCTTTAACATCTATATTACTCCTTTCATATTTTGAAGGTTTTTCCTTATTTATCTAGAATAACCACTATTGAGGGAGAGATTAAACTAAATTATGAGGTGGTAAAATGAGTTCTAATGAAGTTGCTATGAAAATAACTCTTAAAGCTATAGAACATAACTTGGTTCAAACTGAGGTTGACATGATGAATCCAAATGCTCAAAAATCAAATGAATTGGCTGCAAAAGAAGTAGCTAAATTCTATAAAACTATTTACAAATCTATTGAAGAATGTAGGAATACACATTACAAAGATATAAATATAGACTCTTCTAAATAAATTAAACTCTCTCCCTCTTATCACCTATACATATCATCTTCAAAAAGACTTCCCAGTCTGTAAATTGAATGGTTAACTATATCCAAGGTTTGAATTTCTTCCTCTGTTAACTCTCTTTTTTTAGCTGTGTTTAATAAATCAGTATTAACTTTACATAATTTCTCTAACTGTTCTTTTAATAGGTCTGATACTTTCACATTTCTCACCCCCTTTCAGCTATCTCTCTAACCCTTACTCTACTCAATGAATCCCAATAACGCTTTACAACCCTATAACTTTTCACTCCTGAACATACTGCTTTTTGAGCTTTTAAGGTGGTAGCTAAGATTTCTTTTAATTTAGCTTGACTTAGAGTAGCTGCTAACTCTAGCTTAATTCCTACTACTTTTAGCTCTTCTCTCATAGCTTCAATTGAGTTAAATACCACATATACACACTCTTGCTTGTCTTTGCTATACATAAAGACTGCCTTGTCACTCTGACTTACTGCTATCCAGCAACTGTCATTCTCTAGCTTTAATTCAAATCCAAGCTCAATTAGTTTAGCTAAGATTAGTTGATCGTCTATTCCAAAACTTCCACCTATGAATTTGATATACTCTTCTTCTTGCTCAAAGCTAGCTTTGGAAAGGACATTGATTATTAGTCGGTTTCTCTTTGATTGCTCATTTACTTGAGCTTCATACTCTGCTCTAGCCTTTGCTTTCGCTTCCATTCTGTGACGATATGCTGACTGAACTCTCTCTAGCCCATTATCACTTCTCAACCCTTCCCATCTAGTCATATTTATCTCCTCCTTAGTTTTTTAGCTTACTTCCAAACTCTTTTCGTGTATATTCTCCACATTTTTGATTAAAAAAATATCATCTCGTTGTGTCTTAAGTACTTTTTTTATCTCAATCATAACTTTTATAGAGGGGTTTGCATGTCCTCTTTCAATATTTGTATAGTGAGTACGATGAATGCCTACTTTCTTAGCTATTTGTTCTTGAGTCATGTCTTTTTCTTTTCTTAGTTTTTTTAATTCTTCTCTCATAAATGACCCTCCTTTCAAATAATGTTCATTTACTACACTTTTATTATAGTGTATATTCTGCACATTGTCAAGAGTTTAACTGCAAAAATGTTGATTTTAAACACGTATGTTTATTAAATACACATCTTATAGTATTATAATATTATAAAGTTGAGGTGAAACACTTATGTTCAAAAAAAGAATTAGACAATTAAGAAAAGAATTTAAATTAACTCAACAAGAACTCGCAGATAAAATAGGAGTTAATAGAGCTACAATAGCTGGATATGAAACAAAAGGAATGGAGCCTGGCTATGATACTTTGAGTGAACTAGCTCGAATATTTAATGTATCAACAGACTATCTATTAGGTCTAACAGACCAACGCCAAAACCCTAACGATAAAATCAAATCAGCAATCTCTGATGATCCTGAACTATTAGAATTTTGGAATGAACTTAGTCAACGAGAAGATTTGCAGCTATTATTTAAGCAAACTCGTGACCTTCCCAAAGAAGCTATCCAGGATGTAATCAATATTATTAGGAGAATTGAGCGAGATGCACATAAAAGACATAATTAATACTGATGGAGTCTATATCGCCTTTGAAAAGATGCACCCTTCTATCTGGGGTTTTGTCTATAGAGATTCCTTTGCTGAATATCACTTGATTATCAATAAGAACCTAAGTCATGAGAAACAGAAAGAAATCTTTATGCATGAGATGACTCATATCAATGAGCATCTCCCAAACAAGCCTTATATGGTTGGATTGGATATGCAACACTCTGAGATGGAGAAAGCTGCTGATTTAATTGCTGTACAAGCTCTGGAGGCTTTGGAGGAAGAATATTTATTAGAAAATTAAAGCTGATATTAACTTAGCAGTTTGCTAAGTTTTTATTTATACTTATTTGGGATATTTTTAACATTAATGTATTATGTCGGTAATTGATAGTTTATGTCGAAAAAGTGAGTAAAACAGTAATAAATAATGATGAAACTTTTTTATTTTAGTTTAGTTGCGAAAATTGTGGTATGGTGGGGGATTGTGTTGGGTTGAGTACCCTGCCCTACTCTGTTTTTGGGGGAAATACTTATGATATTAATGATAGATAAAAGATTTATTTAAAAGAAATATTAACGACATACTTCACTTAATATCTTATATATCAGGTATTAATGACACATGTCGTTAATATCTCTTATTTAGTGGTTTAAACGAAGTATGTCGTTAAATACAAGTTAAGTGAAATTGGTCTCAAGACTGAAATATACGTTAGAAAATCAATAAAAAAATTACATAATGTAAGTTATCCAAAAGTAGGGGGAGTTGTGAAATGAAAGAATATAATGCAAAGCCAATTGACCAAACTGTTTTAAACGAATTAAGAAGTGCAATTGAAGATTTTGAAAAATTAGTTGGAAAACAACTTAGATTTAGTGAAATTAGGGAAAAGCATCAAAATCTTATGGACAAGTTTAGTACTGTAGTTGAATTAAGAAATAAAAATATCAATGAAGCTGTACCTGATGAAGATATAAAAATCTTTTTTGAAAAAGCTAGTTTGTTTGGTAAAAGCAATTTTAAAGTGAATATTGATCCAGATGTTGAAAATCTATTGGATAAAGCTTTAGAACTAAGCAACAAATACATTAAAATGATAACAGATAGATAATATATATTTATTGCAATAGTTTTTAATTAATAGTTTATAAACTGGAGGATTTGTTTATGAATATATTTAAAGAAATAATAAAAATGTTTTTAGAAAAACAGTTTATTCGAACTTTGATAGCCACAGCAGGTACATTTATTATATATATTATTTTGCCTAATGATTATTATTTAATAATGAAATTAGGTATTTTAGGATTTTATATATTTGTATTCATTTTGGCATTTTTATTGATTGTATTAATTGAAAAAGTTATTGAATTTTTTAAGAAAAACAGTTTGAAACGAGCAAATAAGATATATCAGCGTAAAGAAAAAGAAAGAAATATCAAAGTTAGGTTGGAACAGATTTGGTCATATGTTGATGGTTTAAGTAATGATGATTTTTTATTACTTCAGAAATTTATAGAAAATGGTAATAAACCTATTGAAAAAAATGCTAATACTCATTATAGTTCTAATTCATTACTTTCGTCTCAGTATGTACATAATACAATAGTTGCCCCTCCGAAAAATGAAATAAAAAATGGAGATGGAAATATGAATTATAAAGAGTTATTCATGAAAGCTAATAGTAGTGGTAAAAAGTTATATGTTTTGGAAGATTCATTTTATCAGTTGCTCAAATATTCAAAAGAAAAATATGGGAGAATATCACATTTTAGATAACTAGAGTGTTTTATTTTATTAACCAGTAGATAATAATTTGAATTTTTTAATTATAATATGTTAATTGGGAGAGCGACCAACTTCACTTAACAGCACCTTAGCGGCATTCCAACTAGGGAGGATAAATGAAAGTGGGGCTGACTTATGTGAGGATGTGAGCTTTAATTAGAGATTGGAGCGTTATCGGGGACATCGCGAAGCTGCGGGACGTTAAGATAATAGTTATACGAAAGAATGGCTTAGAGGAGGGGTTTTATGGAAGTTAAATTCAAAAGTATTTATTCAGTACATGAATTGTTTTTAAATGGCTCAAAACCAGTGTATGAATTTTGGGTTAATAAGGGAAAAGAGAAGGAAGTTCAATTAGTTTTACATTCAGAAAATAAAACAGATATAAATGCCTATAGAACTGTTGAAATAACAAAAGAACTTTATGATGAATTAAATTCTAAAAATTTTAATTATAATAAATTAAGTTCTAAAGAACAAAATGAATTGAAAAATATTTTTTCTGTACTTAGAAATGCAACATCTGAATTTTTATATACAACAAAGCATATGTTGGATTGGTATCAATTGGGGGAAAATCAATTGTCTTCAAAAAGACAATATTGGCTTAGCAAAGATGAATGGATAAGAATTGGAACACCTATTACAGCAGAAGTAAATGTTTATCCTAAGTTTAACATTTCGCCATTTACAGAAAAATATATACAAAAAAGTTTAGAAGGAAATTGTTGGACACCTTTTATTGCCTTTAATCATCTACATAAAGCCAAAAAAGATACTGACATTAGATATAAGTGGATACATGCAACTATTGCAGCAGAACTAGCAATTAAAGAATTTTATATTCAATTTAAACCTGAACTTGAAAGTTTGTTGCTTGAAATGCCATCTCCGCCTTTAAGAAAATTATATGGAAAAATATTAGAAGAATATTCTGGTGAACGTTCTCCATATGTTTCTGAAATACATAAGGGTGTTTCAATTAGAAACAAATTAATTCATAGACCAGTAGAAAAGTTAAATATAGATAAAGAGAAGGTTGAAGAGTATATTCAAATTATAGAGAAAGCAATTTTTCATTTAATTTCATTGTGTTATGGAGAGGATAAGTTAATTAAAGAGTACTTAGAGTGAGTTCCGCCATTCCTTCGTCTAAACCAGCTAATAAAAGTCAAGAATAAATTAAAAAATATTCAAATAATTAAAAATAGGCATGACAAAATAAGCTTACCTTTCAGCAAACTTAATTTTTAGTCTAAACTAGCTTATATCTGTATTCTAATTAAATAAAGACTACCCTCTTCCAGTAGTCTTTACATAGTCATGCTCAAACTTAGCACCAATGAAGAAACTAGCACAACTCCTAGCATTGAGATTTTAAATATTGAATATGCTATTATTCTGAATAAGTTGAATTAATTCTATGATTACATGGACAAGAGCGGTCATAATGGACAGTTGTATCCGGTTGACCGTCCTTGCGTATTTTAGGAGCGTTTTCATTACCTCTCCCCTACTCTGCTTGGGGAGATACATACTTATGATATCAAATTGGAGATTTATTTAAAGGAGTATTAACGACATTTGGTTCATTAATATCTTGATATATAGAGTATTAACGACACTAGTGTCGTTAATATAAGAGTTATGTGACATCCCTATTTTTGTAAAGGAGGATATTATTTTGGATAAATTGAATAAGTTTAATTTAAAGAGAAAAGATAGATTAAAAGAATCATCATTTCCTATTTTTTTATTAGTAATCTTATTACTTTTTGGTAATTCAGTATTTACAAATGATGAGATATTATTATTTGGAACTATTCTCATAACAGTTTCAATTTTATATTATTTGTTTTTATCTTATAGAACAAGATATTTTATCAAAGACGAAAATTTCATAGTAAAAAAATTATATAATACTAGAAATTTTAGTTGGAAGGATATCAAAAAATTGAAACAAATAAATTCAGTTTTTGGACAAGAAATAGGAATATTATTAGAAACAAAACAAGGAAATAAAGTAAGAATTTCAAATAATGTTTCTAATTATTCTTCTTTGAAAGATAGATTACTTAATAAAACTGAGATAAAGAGATATAAAAACGTAGTTTTTTATCAAATTAAATCTTCATTAAGGAAATTTGTTTTTTATATTTTAGCATGCATATTTATGGTAAAAATAGGAATTGTCAATATTAATTTATGGATGTTTATAAGTGGTTTTATTGTAGGTATAGTGGCAAGGTTGTATCATATAAAGATTATTTTATCAATAGTTCAAGAAGGAAAGATGTGTAATGATGGAGGTTTACTACATGATATAATAATGGCAGTTCCATATTTAGTACTTAGTAAATTTACGCTAGAATTTTCATCTGCTATTAATTATATTGTAGGGATATTAGTTGGAGTAATTCTAACAATTATTTTTTCAAACAGACTAATGAAGAAAGTTGAAGATATTGAAATTGGGTAAACAAATTTTAAAGTTAAAGGGACGTCACATAACAACAGCTTAGCGACATCCCAGTGTGGTGTATAAATTTAAAGTAGGGCTGACTTATGTGAGCGTGTAATTTTAATTAGAAGTTGGAGGAGTATTGGGGACGTCGCGAATCCGCGGGACGTTAGGCGNGTAAAGCTCCTGACTTACCCGACTTCAATATCTAAGTAAATATTAAAAGTAGAGGAGGCAAAATTTTTGAGAATTGATGAATGTAATAATTTAGATATATTTAAAAAATTGAAAAGTGAAGATCCTAATCTATATAAATATGTTATAAATTATTGTGAAAAAATCATTGAAAAATTAGATACTATAAAAGATATTTTTGAAGAATATACTGACCATGGATGGAGTCACTCTAAAAAATTATTACAATTAGGAGATCAACTTTTAGGAGATAATAAGTTATCTTCGTGGGAAATAGCGGTATTTATTCTTGCAGTTTGCTATCATGATGTTGGTATGTATTGTAGTTCAGAAGAATTAAATGAAATAATTAATAGCAAAGAATTTGAAAACGTTTATCCGTATTTACGTGAAAATATAATTTCAATGAATCAACTTAATAGTAAAGATGAACAGGTATTAGAGAGGTTTATTCAACTGGAATTTTTAAGAAGAAAACATAATACGCGTTCATATAAATGGATACTTGATAAATATAAAAAAGATAAAGAAGAATATTATTTTGATGGAATTTATTTATGGGAGGCAGTTGCACTAGCAGCTTTTGGACATACATTAAATATAGAAGAATTAGCTAAAAGACCTTATAGTACGGAATTTTCTATTGGTAAAGGGATAACTATAGATTTAGTATTTATAACTTGTTTGTTAAGATTAACTGATATATCTCATTTAAGTAGAGATAGAGCTTTACCTTACATACGAAAATCAAAAGATTTTTATTCACAAAAATCATTAAATATTTGGAAGAGTTATGCTGATATTGCTGATACTATTCCTAGCAAAAATGGAGATTGTATAAAAGTTTCAGCTAGTTGTTCTGATTATAGAAACCATAGAGCTATAATTGAAGCTGCTACTTATATAGAAGAAGAGTTAAAAAGAGAACATCATATTTTATTTAAAACAAATTCAGAATATAAATTTTCTTGGAAATTTGTTGATACATCTCATGTAATTGAAGCTCATGATGCTAATTATATTTATTCTGGAAGTCGTTTTAAATTGAATTTCAATAAAATAACAGAATTGCTTATTGGAAGTCGTTTATATAGGAATAAATTATTTGCTTTACGAGAATGTCTTCAAAATTCAATTGATGCATTAAATGTATGCAAATTAAAAAATCCATATCTAGATGGATATATTGTAATTAAATATTGCAAAGAAAATAATTTTCTAGAAATTTTTGATAATGGAACAGGAATGGATAAAGAAATATGTTCTAATCACTTATTATCAATTGGAACAGAATCTTTTTGGGTTAGTGAAAGAAGACATAATGACTGGGGAGCGAAAAATAATTTATCAATTATTGCTAGTCATGGTATAGGTTTTCTTAGTACCTTTATGATAGCTGATAAAATTGATGTTTTTTCAAAATATCCTGATAAAGATCCTATTCATATGGTAATTGATAGTTTTAATACAAGTGTAGTTTTCAAGAAAACCTCTCAAGATCAATTTCCAATGTGGAAGGAAGTGAATTTAGAAAAACCATTGCCTTGGAATCAAGGACATGGAACATGTATTCGGTTATACCTTAGAGAAAGTATATCAAAACTAGAATTAATGGAGTTCATATCTGAACATATTTTAAGAATATCAAATGAATTAATTTTAATATATAATAACGAAAAAATAATAATTCCAGAGAAATGGCATTTTGGTAATAATAGTTATCAATTAAAAAGCGATAGTAGTTTTGATGAAATTAAAGTTGCATTATTTGATAAGCCAAAAGAGGGTTTTTACAATAATCCTCCCAAAGATAATTCTTTACAGAAGTCTTTATTTGAATATAATGGTTTAAAAGGTAAGGTATATTTAAAATCTGAAAATGGTTTTGATCAAACTAGAATTAGTCAAAATGGTATTTTAATTAATAATGGATATGAGTTCATTCTAGAATCACCATTATTAGAATACAGTTTTTCAAAGAAAAAGTCGTATAGGAGTTCCCCATTTGTATTTGATATAGATGTTACAGGAAACAATTGCTTTGAATTAGATGCAGAGCGTACTAGAATAATAGATGAAGAAAGAAACAAAGCAATTCGAGAAAAAGTTATAAAAAATCTACTTAAAGAATACTTTAACTGTATTTCTTCAATAGAATCTACATTATATTTTCCATGTGGAAATAAATATTATCATGGAGCAGATTCAATTTATAATAATAATGAGAATCTAGTAATTTGTTTCCATAAATACTTAGATGAATTTTTAACACCAGAGAAATTTCAAAGAATAAAATCATTTTGTCCAGTAGAAAAATTATTTGATGGAAAATTGTATATTTATTTTGAGAATAGAAATGTTCCTGTGAGTGTTAATGATTTAAAAGATGATATTGAAACTTATGTATTTTATATCCCAAAGAAATTTAAATTTAATGATGGATTCAAAAATGAAATTTCTCAATTTTCTAATTGGATTAATCATAAGCAATCTAAAGAATTAGTGAAAATTAGTAATTCTAATAAAGTTGTTATTTTACCTAATTTCCCCAACTCATTTGTTTTACCACTATTACTTCAATTTAACTTTGAAATAGTTAAAGATGATTACTTACATTACTTAATAAAGTTTAATCAAAAAGAAAATATCGAAATAAATTTAGAAGAGATGAATAATTTTAAAACTTTAGGTAAAAATAAGGAAATTTCAGATGATATTTTTGAAATCTATAAAGAAGAGAGTGAACTTTCAGAAGAGAACTTTAATAATCTAAAGACCAATTTTGATGATGAATTTTGGGGACTATAATTTTATTTTGGTTGATATAAAGAGATATTGAACATCGGATAAACCAGCTAATAAAAGTCAAGAACAAATTCTAATTTATTCAAAAATCTAAAAATAAGCATGACAAAATAAGCTTACTTTTCTGCAAACTTCATCTTTAGTCTAAACTAGCTTATATCTGTATTCTAATTAAATAAAAACTACCCTCTTCTAGTAACCTTTACATCATCATCCTTAAACTTAGCACCAATGAAGAAACTAATAAAGCTCCTAACATTGATGTTATAAATATTGAATATGCTAGTATTCTGAATAAGTTGAATTAATTCTATGGTTACATGGACAAGAGCGGTCATAATGGACAGTTGTAACCGGTTGACCGTCCTTGCGTATTTTAGGAGCGTTTTCATTACCTCTCCCCTACTCTGCTTGGGGAGATGCCTACTTATGATATCAAATTAGAGATTTATTTAAAGGAGTATTAACGACATTTGGTTCATTAATATCTTGATATAAGAGTTATGCGACATTGGCTCCATATGAATTAATGAATAATTGATTTAATAAATGAAAAACATCTTTGTTCTATAGATATATTAGTTTAAATTAGATTTATATTATTCTATAAATGAAGTTGTTTTTCAATTTGAAATAGTATTTTAAAATTTAGTTAGAAGGAGAGTTAAAATGTTATCATTACACTATTATTATAAAGTATTATTTAATCCAAGAGTGGTAATAAAAACTAATATTTCTTCTAAGTTTATATTAGTTTTAGCTTCAATAACTGGAATATTTGATACAGTTTCCAGAGGAGCAAGAAATAATGGCGGAATATATTTAAAAGGAGAACCATTGTACTTCTATATGCTTATGCTTGGAGGAATAATATTAATGGGAATAATTTTTGGAATAATCAAGTTATATATATCAGCGGGAATGATTAAGTTTTTTGGAGATTTATTAGGAGGAAAGGCTTCATTTAAAGATATTAAAAAAGCTCTTGGTTTATCTTATTATCCATATATTATACCAGTATTTTTATTGATTCCACGATTATTAATATTTAAACATGAAACTTTTATGAGTAATCCAGTTTCAATTCAAACAAATTTAATAATGTTGATACTATATTCTGTGTTTTTATTAATTGATATTATATCTGTTATTTGGGGATTAGTGATTTTAGTAAAAGCGATTTCAGAAATCCAAAACTTTTCAGTAATAAGGTCATTTTTTAATGTAGTTTTACCTGTTGTTTCAATTGTTGGATTAATAATGTTAATTGCTATTCCTTTAATTTTAGTTTGATGATAAAAAATATTTATAGATTTTATTATATAAGTAAGGGAGCCAACATCGTCTAACAGCACCTTAGAGACATCCCAGCCATGAGAATAAATTAAAGTCGGAGCTGACTTATGTTAGATTGTAGTTTTATTAGAGGTTAGGAGCATTATATGGGGATGTCGCGAAGCTGCGGGACGTTATCAGACATTCCTAGATTGTATTAATTATTGAGAAACTAGTGTTAAATAAAGTATTGATATAAGAACATTAAAAATTCAAATTAGAGTCTATTTCTAAGAAGTGAGGTGTTCTATTTGGAATTTTCTTATATAGGATTAATAATGGTAACAGTAGTATTGTTACCAAACTTGTTATTTGTAATATTTCCTCCTAAAAACATTCCTAATGGGTTACAAGATGTTCATTTATTTTTTACTATAATTGAGAGAATAGGAATAATTGCTTTTATAGTTATTCTCCTAACTTCAAATGTGAGCTTTATTAATTTAAATATTAATTTGTTTTTATTGTTAATGATATTGTGTATAGTAGTATATTATTCTTTATGGTTACGTTATGTTTTAAAAGGACAAGATTTTTCATTACTGTTTACGCCTTTACTATTTATTCCAATACCAATGGCGATTTTTCCTGTATCCTATTTTTTATTTGCTTCTTTTTGGATAAATTCAATTTATTTAGCAATTACTACTCTGATATTTGCAATAGGGCATTTTGTAAATAGCTGGAATAGTTACATACATACAAAATAAGTATTGAACATAATAAATGTAATTCTTAAATCAAGTGTTTTATATTAGAAAATAAGGTTAAACTTATTAATTTGGACCGTAATTTTGACTTGACTAAAAAACATATTGAAAAAACTTTAAGACTACCAATATTATTTGTGGGGATAATAATTTATATCTAATAATTGTAGGTAAAAAAAGTAAGAAATAGTATTTGTTTTTATTCCATTATGATGCTAATATAAAATCATGGACATGAGCGGTCATAATGGACAGTTGTAACCGGTTGACCGTCCTTGCGTATTTTAGGAGTGTTTTCATTACCTCTCCCCTGCTCTGCTTAGGAAGATACATACTTATGATATCAAATTGGAGATTTATTTAGAGGAGTATTAACGACATTTGGTTCATTAATGACTTAATATAAGAGTTATGTGAAATATTCGGCTCAAAATATTAGAGTTTAAATGGAGGTAGATAAAATGAAAAACCGTATTTATTATTTTTCAGGAACAGGAAATTCTTTGCAGGTTGCTCGTGATATAGCTAGTAAGCTAGAAGATTGTGAAATAATATCAATATCTAAGAGTTTGAATAGTGAATTAACTTCTAATTATGAACGTATTGGATTTATTTTTCCAGTATATGCTTGGGGACCACCTTCAATTGTAACAAGATTTGTAAAAAGGTTAAATAATGTTAATAAGAATATATATATTTTTTGTGCTGCAACATATAAAAATGAACCTGGAGCTGTTTTAAGATATTTCTCAAAAGTTTTGAATAAGGAAGGATTAAAGCTTAATGCAGGATTTGAAGTTTGTATGCCAGGAAATCATATTGCACATTATGAAGCTGATTCTCAAAAAATACAAAAAGAGAAGTTTGAAAAATGGAAATCACAACTTTCTGAGATAACTACTGTTTTGCTTAATAAAAATGAAATCAAATCTAAAAAAACTTCACTATTTAGCCGATTTTTTCAAACGGGACTTCTATATAAAATTGCAGTAAAACAATTTTGTAAATCTGATAAAAAATTCTTTAGTAGTGATAAATGTAATGAATGTGGAATTTGTGAGGAAGTATGTCCAACGGATAATATTGTAATTAAAAATAACAACCCAACTTGGGAACATAATTGCGAACAATGTCTTGCTTGTCTTCATTGGTGTCCACAACAAGCTATCGAGTTTGGAAAAAAGACTGTTGGGAGAGAAAGATATCAGAATCCTTTTGTAAGATTAAATGATATGTTAAAAAAGGGGGATTAATAGTATGAAACATACTAGGTTAAATAAGAAAATATAAAAACTTACTACTGTAAAGCATGTTGCTTTTTTTTACTATGTTGTAAAGAACTAGAGGTTTTATTAGAGGTAGTGGTCTATAAATAGGAGCCGCATACCTCACATAACATGCGATTAGCGACATGCAAATAGAGAGTATAAATGAAAATTGGGATGACTTATGTAAGATTTTTGTAGGTTTATCTTAGATTAGGAGCATTAATGGCACGTCGGGAACCCTCGGTACGTTATATGACATGGCTTTAAGATCCTTTAGTAACAAAAACAAAATTAAAAAATATATATTGGGAGTGATAAAAATGCATAATAGTATTTACAAACTACCAGATGATAAACAAAAATTGATTGAAGCTTTAATAAATAAAATCAAGAGTAAATATAAAAATGATATAGCTGTAGTTGTTTGCTATGGCTCATATATTACAGGTTCAGCATATGATAAATCGGATTTAGATTTTTTCTTTATTCCGAAAACAAATAAAGGTTATAAGATGAATATGCAATTTATTATTAATGATATTGGATACGATTTTTGGCCATTATCCTGGGAACATGCTGAACGAATAGCAAATTTTGAAGAAACTATTATTTCAATAATTGCTGAGGGAGTAGTAGTTTATTATAGTGAACCAGAGGATATAAAAAGGTTTAACTTCTTAAAACAAAGAATTAAAGAATTAACAACAAATAAAGATAATGAAAATATTTTAATTAATGAAGCAGAAAAATTAATAGTTAAAGCTAAGTCAATCTTTTTTGATATGAAATATATGAGTAAAGAATATGAGACAGTAGATGTAAATTGTTCACAAATATTAAATTTGTTGTTTAATGTTATTGCTATATTAAATTCAACATATATAAAAAAAGGAGTTTACAATATAGAAAATGAGGTAAAAAACTATTCTGTTTTGCCAGAAAAGTATATAGAACATTTTAATTTAGCTATAAGGAGCAAATGTTTATCAGAAAAAAGAGAATTTGTTAAAAAGATAATTATTAATGTTGATAAGTTATTACAAGAGAAGAAGTCTAAACAAGAGATTAAAATTTCAAACAAGAATTTTAAAGGATTTTATGAAGAAATAAAATCAAATTATAATAAGTTAATACATGCCTGTAACAACAAAGATTATTTAAAGGCATTTTTCACTGCTCATTCAATTGATCATGAAATGAAAAATATGTTGGGTAATAAATATAAAGACTTTAGCTTTCCTAATTTAATAAAAAATATAGATGAAACCAATTATGAAAAATTAAAAAAATTAACATATAAACACGAAGAAGAACTAGTTAATTTGTTACAAAAATATAGGATAGATATTGTGGAATATGAAAATATTGATACATTTCTTGAATCTTTTTAATGAAGTAATAAGTACTAAAATAATACAAAGCACATCATATAACACAGTGTTCCCGTTACGCCAAAGCCCGGCTACCCTACGGGACATGCTCTCTGTCATGCCTTTTGCAAATTACGGCAAAAGTCATGCCAGGCCTTACGACACGAGCACGTCGCGAACCTGTGGGACGTTATGTAATCCCGTAGTCTTCACATAACCACTTTAGTCACTATCATAAATAAGCTAATAATCAACAACAGTACTCTTACACTACTTTAAGCTTATTTAACATTGATTATCCTCTCCTATTGGTATTGGGCGGGATGATACATATTATTTTTATTAGGAATATTTTGATTACCTCTCCCCTGCTCTGCTTGGGGAGATGCATACTTATGATATCAAATTAGAGATTTATTTAAAGGAATATTAACGACATTTGGTTCATTAATATCTTGATATATAGAGTATTAACGACACTAGTGTCGTTAATATAAGAGTTATACGACAGTCGCCTAATGAAGTGTTTTATTAAATATCATATACCGTTGCATAGTGTATCGGATTATCTGGGAAAAAGATTTGAAGAAAACAAGAGGAGGTTTTTATAATGGAGTATTATACAAATAACAGTTTTTCACACATGCAGGCTTTTAAAGGGGGGCAGATTAGCTTGAAATATCCACAAAAATTATATATTGATCTAACTCAAGATTGTAATATGTATTGTATAATGTGTCGTGATAAGCTAACTGTTACAGGAAAAGTTATGGATATGGATTTATTTAAGAGGATTGTTGATGAAACAGCTAGTTTTGTTTCAAGTTATTCACTTTTCAATTGGGGAGAGCCTTTGATTGTAAAAGATTTTAGAGAGAGAGTTATGTATTTAACAAGTAAAAAAAATAAAGATGCTACAATTGATATTTCAACAAATGGAATTTTACTGGACGAGGAAATGATTACATTTCTAAAAAGTAATGATGTTATTGTTACAGTATCCTTTGATGGTGCAAATAAAGAAACTTTTGAAAAGATTAGGAGGGGCGGTAACTTCGAAAATATATGTAGGAATGTAGAAAATCTTGCAAGGATATATGATGAAAAAGAATTAGATAAAACTCCAGGAATATATGTATCAATCCAAAAAGATAACCAGTATCAGTTGTTGGAAATTGCGAAATTAGTAAATCGATTGGGGATTAAGCGAATGGGCTTTGGTTTAGTTACAAGTCCAGATGAATATGCCCCAGAACTTTCAGAATCTATTAGGGAAATAATCAAAGAAACTAAAAACTATTTGGATAATGAGGGTATGCTTAACGACTTATATCCTACTAAAGTCGGAAACTTTCTATGGGACGGAAATGATTATTACCATGAGAGTAATTATGTTGTTGATAGAAACTGTAATGCTCCATTTGTTAGTGCATCTATAGGATTCAATGGGGATATATATTTATGCTGTAATGTTGGAAAACTAGTCGATAATATTGACAATAAGTCATTTTCTGAAATTTGGTCTGGAGAAAGATATGATACTTTAAGGAAAGCTGTTAATGACAGAAGTTTAATGCCTTATAGATGTAAGAACTGTGCTTGGTTTAATAGATAAAATTAATTAGACATTACATTAAATCATTTGAATTGGCTTGAATAAATTGGATCTAAAAATGTTGATGTGATATGGAAATATTATAATTATTCTGTTTATGGTGGAAAAAGAAAAGAATTATTGAATATATATGATAGTGGAGAGCAAGGCGACCATCGTATAACAGCGGATTAGCTACATCCTAATTTATGTTTATTAATGAGGGGCGGGCTGACTTATGTGAGACTTAGAGGTTTATTTTGAGATTAGAAGTATTATCGAGGACGTCGCGAATCCGCGGGACGTTAGCAGACATAATTTTTATGGAAGTTTTTTAACTTACGGGGAAATAAATATTATTTGATTACTATCAAAATATGTTTATGATAATAAGGAGTGTGTTTATGAGAACAGAAAAAGAAGTGTTATCACAGTTCAAAGAATGGGCTAAAAGAAATGAATTAATTAGAGTGGCAGTATTAACTAGTTCTCGTGTTAGACCTGATGCAAATATTGATTTTCTATCAGACTATGATATTGAGTTGTATGTATCTGATCTGAGTAAATTCAAGGAGAATGATGATTGGCTTGAAACATTTGGATCTATCATGGTACGTTGGCCTTTTAAGCCACGTTCAACAGGTTTTAAGACAGGTTGTTGGATTACTCGACTTGTTTTATTTAAGGATGGTGTAAGAATTGATTTCCAGATTACAGATCAGCTTGAAATAGAGTCAGATGCTTATGATAATGGTTATGAAATTTTAATAGATAAAGATGGAATAACAAAGGGACTAGCAGAGCCAACATATTCAGAGTATATAATAAACAAGCCTAGTAAAGAAGAATATGAAGTTTTGGTAAATGAGTTTTGGTGGGATGCGTATTATGTTCCTAAATATCTTTGGAGAGATCAGTTACCTTTTGCTAAGTATATGTTGGATTATACACTTAGATATTCATTTTTACATAAGATTATAGATTGGTATATTGGGATGCAAAATGATTGGTCCGTAGAAACAGGAGCTTTAGGTAAAAAATTTAAGAATTATCTTGATGCAGAAACATGGGCAGAATGGGAAGAAACATATGTAGGAGCAGATATAGAAGAAAATTGGATAGCATTTTTTAATATAACTACTTTTTTTAGAAAGATGGCAAAACAAATTGGGAAAAAATTAGGTTATGAATATCCAGATCAAGTAGATAAAGAGGTTATGAAATTTTGTAGAGAAATCAAAGAAACAAAAAAGATTGATTGATTTTAAAAAATATATCAGAAATTTTATTTAGATTTAAAAATATGATAAGGATCAAAACCAAAAATTACGTCTGCTAACAGCACCTTAGCGACATGTGATACAAGTTAGTATTCTACAAATAAGAATAATAAATTGACTTTTAAAATATTATAGTAATGCTATTTAATCTGTTAATGGTTCCATCATTTTGGAGGTGATTTAAAATGCCAGAAAAAACAAAAGTTGTTGAGATTGTGCCATATGATCAAGAATGGAAAAAAGAATTTGAAAAGATTAGGAATATGATAAATAGTTATATTGGTGATTTGATTTTAAAGATTGAGCATGTAGGAAGTACATCTGTTGAAGGATTAATGGCAAAACCAATTATAGATATTGATGTTGTTATTGATAGTTATGATTTATTACCGAATATTATTGAGCGTTTAGAAAAAGAAGGTTACGAACATGAAGGAAACTTAGGAATTCAGGGGCGTGAAGCATTTAAAAGAACATATGATGATGAGTTTATGGATTATCATCTATATGTATGTCCCAAAGATGGAAAGGGATACTTAGAACATATTGCATTTAGAGATTATTTGAGAAAAAATAAAAAAGCAAAAAAAGAATATGGAGATTTAAAATATAGATTAGCTAAAATTTATAGAAATGATGTAGATAGCTACTGTAATAAAAAAACTGAATTCATAGAAAATATATTAAATAAGACTATCTATAAAGATGCAAAAAATTAAATATTACATAATAAGAATGATTTATAGAGATAATTACATTACTTTAACCGTTTATATGGGCAAGCATAACATAAGATTAGCAACATCCCAGTTAAGGTGTATAAATGAGGGTTGGGGCTGACTTATGTAAGATTGTAGTTTTGATTTAGGCTAGGAGCGTTAGCAAGGACGTCACGAACCTGCGGGACGTTATCTGACATTGCTTTTGAGATTATTGATAGAAATTATTTTTTAATTAGTTAATATTGTAGTAGGTTAAAGATAAATGACAAAAGGAGATTAAACTATGGAAATCAGAAAAGATGATTATTTGATAACAGATGATAAAGAAAAAATTAACATTGATTTTGTTGTTAATTCTTTACATAAAACATATTGGGCAAATAATAGGACACGAGAAATTATAATAAATTCGATAGATAACTCGATCTTTATATCTTTATTCAAAAATAAAAAACAAATAGGTTTTACTAGAATAGTAACTGATAAAGCTGCATTTGCTTGGATTGCTGATGTATTTATAGATGAAAAGCATAGAGGAAATGGTTTGGGAAAATGGCTTGTAAAAACCACAACAAATCATCCTAGTATAAAGAATGTATCTTTGCAGCTTTTGAAAACTAGAGATGCCCATAGCCTATATGAGAAATTTGGGTTTAAAAAAGATGATTGTTTGACTAAAAGAAAAAAGTAACAAAAAAATCATAAAGAAAAATTAGTAATTTCAATTATAAAAAGTTTAAAAGCAAATATTTTTTACTTAAATAATAATTTATTAAATTTTGACAATAAATAATAACTGTTGTTAAATTGGTTGATAATGCATTAAAAATATTAGTGGCGTGTTAGTTAATATTGAGAATCCGCAACATCAGATAATAGTACTTCTATACTAGCTCCACTACTTTCACCTTTAAGCTTATTTAATATTACTCATCCCCTCCTATTGGTATTGTTGCCAACCATGGAGAGATAATACATATTATTTTTATTAGAAATATTTTGATTACCTCTCCCCTACTCTGTTTGGTGAGGGAAGTAATTGTGATATTGATATTAATTAGAGAACTTATTTAAGAAAATATTAATGACATATATCGTTAATACCACTAAATAGCAGGAAGTCGTTAATACTTCTTATTTAGAGGTTTAAACAAAGTATGTCGTCAAGATACAAGTTATATGACATTCATTTAGAGAAAGAGTGATACTATGATAATAATAATTGCTGGAATTCCAAGATCAGGAAAATCAACAGTCGCTAAAACTACTTCTGAAGCTCATAATTATTCATATATACCGTTTGATAGTTTTGTATCAACTTTTAATAAATTGTATCCGAATTTAGGAATAACTCATTATGATAACTATAAAGTTGTTAGCAAAAGAGTAGCACCTTTCCTTAAAGAACTAATCAAACATATAAATTATGAAGATATATCAGTGGTAATCGACATATATCAACTTACTCCTGATGATGTTAGAAAATATGAATTAGATAAAATCAGTAAAATAATTTATTTTGGTTATACAGAAATAAGTCTTGAAGACAAGTATAATTTTATTAGAAAATATTCACGTTCTTCTGACTGGACAGAGTCATTATCAGAGGAAGAATTAAAGGCAATAATACAGGAGTATATTGATGAAAGTATTGAAGTTAAAAAGAAATGTGAAGAATATAATATTCCTTTTATTGATACTGGAAAGGATTTTAAGAAAACTATAAAAGAAGCAATTAATTACTTCGCATAAACTGAACGATCGTATAACATGGGATTTAAGATTCCGCTACGCTCCATCCAAATTTATGAACCTAAGCCAACATAAAATTCTTAAATCCCTGGTACGTTATGTAACCCCGTAGTCTTCACATAACAACTTTAGTCACTATAATAAATAAGCTAACAATCAACAACAGTACTTCTATACTAGCTCCACTACTTCATCTTTAAGCTTATTTAGCATTACTCATCATCTACTATTGGTATTGTTGTCAATCATGGAGAAGTAATATATATTATTTTTGTTAAGGGGGTTTTGATTACCCCTTCCCTACTCTACTTTATGAGGGAAGTAATTATACTATTAGGATGACTCCCATCCTTAAAGGAGGACTTTATTAAATGAAAAAAGTATTCTTAAGAGGTCTATCAACAGGATTGATTCTACAAATAGCCATAGGACCTGTCTTCTTCTTTCTAGCAAATCTTGCACTTCAAAAATCTTTAATCGATGGATTATTTGCAGTTGCTGCTGTAACAATTGTAGATTACTTATATATAGCACTGGCTATCGCTGGAATAGGTAAATTATTAGAAAAGAAAAAGATCAAAAAAACTTTAGGAACTATCAGTTCCATTGTTCTTATTGCTTTTGGCTTTTATATGGCTATAAGTATTTCAAATTCTGTTAATATTAGTTTAACTATAAATGACCCCTCATCAAATCTATTTAAAAGTTTTATTTCAGCTTTTTTATTGACTATATCTAGTCCATTAACAATTCTTTTTTGGACTAGCGTATTTGCAGCTAGATCAGTTGAATATTCCTTAAGCAAAAAAGAGTTAGTGATCTTTGGATTGTCAGCAGGTTTTGCTACACCTCTTTTCCTTAGTGTCTCTATATTCATTATAACAATATTAAAAACATTGATCTCACCATTAATCGTTCAATTGGCTAACATGTTAGTTGCTTTCATTTTAATAGGTTATGGTATATTAAGAATTATAGAAATTATAAGAAATTCATCTGAGAGTAAGTGATTACTTCTAAATCTAGAATATATATTTCAAAGGGTAACTGTGAATGGTGTATCAAATTTACTCTATTACTAAGGGAAGCAATTATGAGACTGATATTAAATTAGAGAATTTATTTAAAAGAATATTAACGACATATGTCGTTAATACCACTAAATAGCAGGAATTTATTACACATGTCGTTAATACTTCTTATTTAGGGAGTTAAACGAAGTATGTCGTTAATATACAAGTTAGGTGAAATTGACCAATATGGAGGGAAAGAATATGTCTAATAAAAACAATAGTAGAAATATACCATTACCTATAAAAAGAGAAGTGAGGCAAAGGTGTGGATTTGGATGTGTAATATGTGGATTTCCTCTTTATGAATATGACCATATGAAAGAATGGTCGAAGGTTCAAGAACATAAAGCGGAAGATATCACTTTGTTGTGCGATAAGCATCATAAGGAAGTAACAACAGGTCTTTTACCTAGAGAAAAAGTTTTTGAAGCTAATAAAAATCCTTATAATTTAAGGAAAGGTTCTAGTAGCCCTTTATCACTCCACTTTGATGATAACTCTTGTGAAGTAGATATTGGCGGAAATGTTTTTTCTGCAAATATCAAAAGCCAGATTACTGAAATGATCCCTTTAATTATTGATGGAATTCCATTAGTGGGGTTTGTTTTAGAGGATAATCAATTATTTCTAAATATTAATTTATTTGATAAGTTTAATAATTTAGTGCTACAAATAAGTAATAATGAACTTGTATATTCAACTAGCCCTTGGGATATTGAGTTAGTAGGACAAACTCTTACTGTTCGAGAAAAAGCAAGAAAATTTTTAATCAGAATAACATTTGAACCACCTAATAAGATTAGTATTAAAAAAGGCAGATTTCTTTGTAATGGTGTAGAAATTTTAATAGATGAAGACCATATGTTAATAACCAATAATAATATGTTAGTTCAAGGTAATTTTACAGAGAATGTCCAAGGGGGATTAATTATTGGTGCTACTTCTAAGCCAATTGGAGGATTTATGAGGATTTCAAAAGTTAACAGATATTTAGGAGATTCAAAGAAATCATTAGCATGGGCTAAAAAAATGAAAGAAGAATTTTCTGATTAATGGTGGTTGGTCAACTTCACCTAACAGCGGATTAGCTACATCCCACCTAGCGAGGATAAGTGAAAGTGAGGCTGACTTATGTGAGCTTGTATTTTTAATTAGAGGTAAGGAGTGTTGATGGGGACGTCGCGAACCTGCGGGACGTTATGTGAAAGACCACGCAACTTTAAGATAAAAAATTTTTAAGGAGGAAAAAAGAAATGATAGAGATTGCAGTTATAGGAGAATATGAACCTGATTTTAATCCACATTCTAGTCTGAACAAAGCTATTAAGCATTCTGCAAATAATTTAGGAGTTGAAACATCAGTAAAATGGTTTTCAACTGAAATGTTTAAAAATAAGAAGAATTTAGAACCTATAGCAGAATATGATGCTGTTTGGATAGCACCAGGGAGTCCTTATAAAAGTTTAGTAGGGGCTTTGAATTGTATTCAATATGTGCGTGAAAATAATATCCCTACTTTTGGAACATGTGGAGGTTTTCAACATCTTGTGTTAGAATATGCTCGTAATATTATGGGAATAGAAGAATCTCAACATGCTGAATATGACCCTTATTCTTCAAAATTGATAATTAACAAGTTGAATTGTTCACTTGCAGGTAAGAAATTACCCATTACAATTACAAATAAACAATCTAAAGTATTTTCCTTATATAATGAAACTAAAATTGAAGAAAAGTATTATTGTAATTTTGGTTTAAATCCTGATTATCAAAAAAAGATTGATAAGGCAGGGCTAAAAGTTGTAGGAATTGATGATACTCAAGAAGCAAGAATTATAGAACTTCCTAACCATAAATTTTATATCGGAACTTTGTTTGTTCCCCAAACTAGATCGACAAATGAAAAGCCTCATCCATTAATTACTGGTTTTATTAAAGCAGCTTACAGATAGGATTTTTATGATTGCAAATAAAGATGCAGTTATGTGGGGCGTGGTTCTTCATATAACAGCATCTTAGCGACATCCAGTTGCAGTGCATAAATAGGAGCTGGAGCTGACTTATGAAATTTAGGTTGCATTAAACTAAATTATAGGAGCATTGATGGGACGTCGCGAAGCTGCGGGACGTTATCTGACATAGGCCTAGTGGGTAGATATTGATTGTCTTAATTTAAAATAAAGGAAGTGATAAGTAAATGGTTGAAATAAACAAGTCAGAAAAGATGAATGAATTTTTTAATAAAAGAGCAGCATCATATGATGAATACATGAAAAATAATGTTAATAACTTTGAAGAATTTTACAAAACAATTGCTGATCCAATTATTAAAACAAATGAAAAAATAAAGATATTAGATATAGGTTGTGGAACTGGCTTAGAGTTAAAATATATATTTGAAAAAGCTCCTAATGCACGGATAATAGGGGTAGATGTTTCTGCTGAGATGTTAGAAATATTATTAAAGAAGTATCAAGATAAAGTAGATCAAATTAATGTTGTTAAAGATTCTTATCTTACATTAGAATTTGGGGAAAACAAATTTGATTATGTAGTTTCAGTTATGACTATTCATCATTTGCTTTATGATACCAAAAAGAAATTATACACAAAGATTTTAAAATCTTTAAATAATAATGGTAAGTATATAGAAGGTGACTATGTTGTTTCGGAAGGAAAAGAAAAAAGATTATTAAAACAATTTAAAAAGCAAATGAATCAAGAGAATTTAACTGATGGTTTTTTCCATATTGATATACCATTTTCAATAAAAACACAGGAAAAGTTATTCAAAGAGGTTGGCTATCGTAAATTTGATTTAATATTCAAGAAAAAAGAAGCAGCTATTTATGTAGGAGTAAAGTAAAAAGCCTACGATCGTCTAACACAGTATTGCCAGCGGCAATACCTAAACGTTATAAAGACTCCCCTACTCCACTTGATTATCTAATTTATTTAAAGAGATATTAAGCAGATGATTAAACTAATGCTATAAGATAATTCTTGGGGTAAGTAGCACCTAAAAAAGAGTTTACAACAAAAATTTTTAAAAGGAGTTAAAGATGGAACTACTCAGTATGCTTTTAGTTGCATTTATTATAGGCTTATTTAAGATTAGAACTAAATTAGGAAAGATAATCTTAACATTACTTACAATAGTCTTTGCATTTGCTTTGTTTTTATTTATATCCTTTTTTGCTATAGGAAATATCTATGGACCTGATCTAGATGCAGTATCTTACTATTTAGGAATAGGAGTTATAGTTATCAATATTATAATCTGGATTATTCCACTAAAGAAAGAAGAAGATTAAAGAATAATACACAAAAATTTTATTTATGAGAGTCGACAAAAACCAATTCATGACCAAGTTACTAATATAATAGGTGCTACAGAAGAAGGAATAAAAATATGAGAGAAAAAAGGGAGACTAAATACTGCTAGGAATTTGTTGAATATGGGATTACAGGTATGTGAAGCAACAGGTTTGAATAAGCAAGAAGTAGAAAATCTAAAATAAAGTTAAATCCCTGAGTAATTATATTTTAAACTCAGGGGTTATTTTTTTATCTCCATTAATTTATAATTAAATAAGAAGGAGTGATATCATGAAAAAAGCTATAGCCTATATCAGAGTATCAAAAGCCCGCGATGGAATGATTACCCAAGATACTCAATTAGAAAAGATCAAACAATACTGCAAGCTACAAGATATTGAGCTAGTAGACACTTACATAGACCTAGACTACTCTGGTCGCTCTTCTAATAGACCAGCCTTTCAAAAGCTATTTCAAAACATCAAGCGAGATAACCTAAATGCTGACTATCTAATGGTCTACAAACTAGACCGCTTTGCTAGATCAGTTACCGACTTCCATAATTATATGAAGGTACTAGATAAGTATGAGGTCAACTTTGTCTCTATTACCCAACAGTTTGATACCTCTACCCCTATCGGTAGACTTATTAGAAATATACTAGTAGACTTTGCCCAGTTTGAAAGTGAAATGACCTCAGAGAGAGTCAAAGATAATTTACTTAGAAATGCAGCCAATGGTCAATGGAATGGTGGGACCACCCCCTATGGATATAACTTAACCGATGAAGGCTTAGAGATAAATCAAGAAGAAGCAGAAATAATTAAACAATTCTATACCTGGTATCTAGAGCCTGGAGGAAGCCTCAATCAGATTGCTCAACGGGCCAACAAAGCCAAGATTAAATCTTCTAACGGTAAGACCTGGGCTCCATCACGCATTGGTGAAATTTTGGCCAATCCCCTCTATTGCATTGCTGATAAGGAAATTATAGCTTACTTTGAGAAGCAGGATATAGAGGTCTTTAATCAAGAAGCAATCGATGGAAAAAAAGCACTGCTTAGATATAACCGTAGAAAGTCTAAAAATGAAATCGGTGCAGTTAGAGATAAATCTAAATGGCTCATAGCTGTAGCAGAACATAATGGGATAGTCTCTTCTGATCTTTATATTAAGACTCAGAGAAAGCGTGACAGACGAGCAAATAGACCTTCTAGAGCAGGAACTGGAGTCAAAGGACTATTAGCCTATCTACTCAAATGCTCTGATTGTGGTAGGGCTATGACCTATTACTCTTCTACTAAGACTTTAGCTGATGGTAGCAAGAAAGACTATAGCTACTATAAATGTCGAGGCCGCAACATGGGAGAGATAGTCTGTGAAGGTCAATCCACTAAAGCTGAGTATGCTGAGAATTTAGTAATCGCTCGCCTTAAAGAATTATGTAAAAAGGACAATCTAAGTAAAGAGATTGGAAATTTGAAGGATGAACTCCAGGAATCTATCACCCTTTTGAAGAATAAAGCAGAAGAGATTAATACTAAATTAAAGGAGATAACTGCTGAAGAGAAGAATTTAATCAGTAAACTTAAGAAGTTAAGCTCTGAACACCTAATCACTATCATTGAAGAAGAAGCAGAGGAACTGGCTGCTAAAAGAAATAAATTAGAGCTTGAGCTACAGAGTATAGATAGCCAAATCCTAGAACACTCTAATGAGCTCTACTCTGAAGAATATCTAAGAAGCCAGTTAGACCTATTTGAAGAAAATTTTGATACTATGAACTTTGAAGACCAAAGAAACCTCTTACAGAGTATCATTAAAAAGATTATCTATGATAAAGGAAAGATTGATCTAGAGTACTACTTTTAAAATTTAGCCCCATTTTTAACGGGGCTAAATTCATAATTAACATATGCACGAATCATCATGCATAGCATCAAAAAATATATCTCTTAAATATGGGTTATTTGTCATAAGATAAAAATTCTTATATTTTTTAAAATCAGCCGTTTCATCTAAAATCCTACTTTCTAAATATTCTTCATAGTCATCTGCTTCTAATTCAAACTCAAATTCAAACTCTGTTGGTGGCTTATAAGGATTTCCCGTTAATCTTTCATAGGCCTTTTGAAACTGATAAGCATGCCCCCTTTCATCATCAGCAAACTCTGATAACATCTCTGCTGCGAATTGATTAGGAGCTATCTTTGCTAAAGCCTTATAATACGCTGCTGCTTCCAACTCATTTTCAATCGATAGATATATCTGCTGAATTAGAAAGCTTAAATCCTCATTATTAGGATTTTCATGCCACTCTCTCTTCATATTCATCATCTCACGAGCTATATCTAGCATATCCTTTTTAGTAAGTTTATTCATCTGTTAATCAACCCCTCCTCTCTTAATACCATTATATTACATAAAATAAAAATAGTTACTAATAACTCTATCTCTTTTAAGGATCAAAACAAGGATCTGATTCTTTAGGGTATAGATTCTCCTCTGACTTGCTGTACCTTAGAATTAGTCAGACTATTTGATGTTATACTTTCTAGCAGCTTTAGAAACATTAAATCTCCTCCTTTCTACTTATTAATTTATTCACATTGGAGTAACTTGGTGAAATATGAATGCTTAAAACTATATACTGCATAAATAATAAAAAAGATGGATAAGTAATCCACCTTTCAAGCTAAAGAATATTGTCCTATATTTATTACTAATACATAATTTTATAAATAAGCCTCTAAGGGTAGATAACCAATGATGCTTATAGCAGAAAAAACTCCTTACTCCTTACTTTTTAGAAGCTACTTCAACCTAGATGTTCAATCTCTATAGATTTAGCTTCAATCTTGACATCCTTAGAGAATCTCAATTCTAAAATGTTATCCTTAACAACCCCCTTCACATTATCTGGGTCCATATCAAATGTAATTGGTATAATCTGATCTTCTATCCCTGGTCCCCATTTAATAACTAGTTGATTCCCTCTCACAAATGACTCAATATGGCGTCTGCTTACTCCTTTAGGAATATCTACTCTCAAAATTCTATAGTCATGGGTCTCAAAGATTTCAGGTGTAGGATAATTACTATTTCTAGATAAATTTGATGAATCAAAAGTATTCTTAGAATTATTAAAGCCTTGCTGTAAAGATATAGCTATCATATCTTGAATATAATTTTGTAAACCTTCACTATCAAAATTAAAAGATTGGTTATCATCATTTTGACCTAAAGATTTTTCCAAGATATCATCGATATAATTCTTTATATAAGAGAAATCAATACCTCCGTTATTTCCAAAATTCCCACTCATTAAATCTCCTCCTTCTTATTTAATAGAAATAACAGAATCCTATCTTTTAGATTCTGCTAATTTATCAGCTATTAACCTTTTAGTCCAATCAGGTATATCATCATCTTCTTCATATATATTTATCTTACTTAAGTCATTAAGCAAAGCCGCTATCTCTTCAATATTGTTATTATCACCACTAATTGATCCAAAACCCTGACTAGATTTTTTATAACTTTCAAATCCAATAGGAAGGTTATTTCCTAAATTGACACATGAAGCTCCTTCAATAGTACCGATTTTTATCTCTCCAATTACAAAGTTAGGTGATAAAAATGACATTTCAACCCTCCTGTAAATCGTAATATAGTCTTATTAGCGAAATTAAACTTACAATATGTAACGTTTATTAATAATAGGATTAGTCTTAGTATTTTGCTTATCTTCTACTTTTGCTTGTAATTCTTTTGATAAAACTTCTTTATTCTCATTCTTTTGCTTTATTTTTACCTTTTTTAATAAATCTTCTTTTATCTTCTTATCTTTTTTCTTATCATTCTTCTTACCCTCTTTATTTACAGTAACACCAAAGTTATTACCTATATTTAAAGCACCACTTAACTCCTTTACATCGATTTTTTCAAAATTAAAGATTAAATTCTCTAATTGAAGATTATCTAAATTGAGTTCTTCTATAGTAATATGGCATTTAAGTGGCTTCTTCTTAATCTCCTTGAGTATCTCTTCTATCAATTTTAACCTTTTATTTATATCATCAACCTCTTTTGACGGTCCTTCTGCTTTATCTCCTTTGAATATCCATTTTATCTTATCTAGCCACTTCAAATGCTCACCTCCATCCTCTTCATTATATAACTGTATAAATTATAGTAGTTAAACTTTAAATTGAACTATATAAGATTAGAGTTAGATAACAGTAACCAGTATTAATTAGATACTATAGACCTCAACTTTAAATTAGAAATCTATATAAATGAACAATTTGAAGTAAATTTCAAATAATTTATAACTATTTACTTTCCCTTTTAACAACTACACTCTTAACCTTATCTACTTTATTAAAATTGCCTTGCAACTCTCCATACCCACTACTTTGCTGTACATAAGACTTCCATTTAACCTGCAAATTGTCACCAGAAAAAATTCCTGAAGAATTATTAATATTCTCTATCTTAAGATTTTTGAACCTAATCCTAGCCATTATTATCCTCCATTTCATGATAAATAGATGGGTTATCAATACAATCTGGATCAGCTACAACATTAAAAGGGGTTAAAACTAGATTGCCTTCTCCCTTTACCTCACCAAAGCCTGAATTCAATTTATTTTGTGCTCTCCAAAAGCATTGTAAGTTATCTCCTACAAAGATTCCTGATAAAGTATTGATAGAATTGACATTAATACTCTCAAAAACCACAATCTGATTTCCTTCCTTATCCAATATCATCCCCCCTTAGAGTTACTCAGCTTGGGCTGTTGGTACAAAGTCTGGGTCATTTATTGGTGTATCTAAAATATCATTATCAAAAATTATATTTGATGGTGCTAAAACATTAACTATACCATAATGACTACCATTACCATAATTATTTTTATTATGAGAGTCCCAATTAGTCTGGGCATTTTCACCAATAGACACTGTAGAGTTGGTATTAAGGCTATTGACATTGATAGCATTATATATAATATTTACAGACATAAATCATTCCCTCCTCATTAGTATCATAGCTATTCTATTTATATTATGTTTATAGAGCAAATTGGTTAATTTTTAAGATGCTTTGAAAAAAAGTTTATAATCTTAGATTCAATAAAAAATTATTGGAATAAAGTCTAAATAAAGTTATTACCTTTAATTAAAACTTATGTTATCTTGCCTATTTATATGATTAAGCAAATAAGTAAATCTAAGGTTCTACGGCTAGTAGAAGAATTACTGTAATAGATAGATAATACGATACTTTTATAGTTAAAAATTAAGTTCAAAACCTCACACTTCACCCCTTAATCCCCCTACGAGTAATACAGTTCAATTACTCTTCGTACACAACCAGTCTCTCCTTAACTAATGAGAGGGGAAACTCTTTCTCTTTTACTTTTCTCCCTTCTTCTAAGAGTAGGAGAAGGGTTGGGGATGAGGTGTGAAAAGTATCGCAATATACCCATTAACTGCTATTATCCATATTCAAATTTAACTATCACAAGGAAGCCTGACTATAAAAGCCAGACTATCAAAAATACTTTATCAATCTTCTAACCCCAATGGTGTCTGAATAGCTGGTGAATTCATATCTAGCCCATCTGAATCATAAATTGGTGAAGCAACTGGTTGTTGAATATTAACATCAAAGTCACCATAAATCTGCCCTGTAACTAGGTTATTCTTAACTTGACTATCTTGGCTTGAAAGAAGTTATCATCACCAAAGATTACTTGTGAGGTATTCTCTAAAGCATTTACATCAAAAGTACCTAAAAAGATAACAAGTTGACCACCTTCTATTACCAATTAAACCCCTCCTTTACTCTAATTTTTTAGGTATATAAACCCCTAAAATCCCTCCTGATAATCAAAGCTTATATTTTCCTGATATATATTATTAAATAAATTTACTACTCTCTTAAAAGGTCCCTGAAATATCTCTCCAACTAATTTTCTATCAAATCCCTCTGGAATCATAGTTAATTAAAGTAACATAAACAAAACTGACTAACTTCCATTAACTCCTCTTAAATTAACCTATTCACTATGCGATAAAAAGATTAATGATTCCAATGATTATAAACAGATAAAAGAAATCCCCCTGCTAGGCAGAGAGATTGATCAAGTATCCCATTTGATTAAACTTTTTTCTAACCAAACTATTAAATAATATAATAATCCTGCAACTATACATAAAATAATCACACTGGTCATTACTAAACTCAACTTAAAGACTTGACCACCATAGACTATTAGATAACCTAATCCAGCTTTTGAGACTAAAAATTCTCCTACTATCGTTCCTACTAAAGATAAACCTATATTCACCTTTAGAGCAGAGAAGATAGTCGGTAGATTTTCCATCAAGACTACCTTTTTAAAGATTTGGAACTCATTTGCTCCTAAAGTACGTAGTAGCTTGACTTTATTTTTATCTGTCTCCTTAAAACCATTGTAAACCATCATAATGGTTACTATTATTGAGACTAATAATGACATTCCTATAATCGCAGTCACTCCATTACCTAACCAAATAATCAAGATTGGACCTAATGCCATCTTAGGCAGGGCATTTAATAAGACAATATAAGGTTCAAAAACCTTAGATAGATAATCAGACCACCATAAAGCAGTAGCTACTATCAAACCTATTATTGCACCTAAGCTAAACCCTACCAAGGTCTCATAAATTGTAGTCCAAGTATGTTTGACAAGTTCTCCATTTAAAGCCATCTGGTAGATGGTCTTAACTATCTGGGTTGGATAGCTGGTAATGAAAGGGTCAATAACTTTATATCTGGCAGCTAGCTCCCAAGCTATAATAATTACTACTAGAATGGACAATTGGGAGAACTTAACTCCTATCTTCTTTAATCTGACCCTCCTTAAATATTGACCATGCTCTTTACTAACAGCACCTTTACTCAATATTCCTTCAATAAACTTAAACATAGATATCCAACTCCTCCCATAAGGAATTGAAGTACCTATTAAACTCTACTGATTCTCTTGCTTTAAAGGTTGAATACTCCCCTTCTATAGTCAAGTCTACCTTATGATCACTCTTAATTTGTCCTGGGCGTTCACTAAAGACCAATACCCTATCAGACATAGCAATTGCTTCTCCAATATCATGGGTTACCAAGATAACAGTCTTCTTCTCTTCCCTTAATATTTGGGCAACCTCATCCTCCAAGGCCAACTTGGTATGATAATCTAAAGCAGAAAAGGGTTCATCTAATAGAAGGATGTCAGGTTCAATGGCTAAAGTTCTGGCTAAAGCCACTCTTTGTCTCATCCCCCCTGATAATTGGGTAGGATAATAATCTTCAAAATCTCCAAGTCCATAATCAGCTAACAATTGGCGTGCCCTCTCTCTACTAGCATCGTTGAGCTGACCTCTAATTTCCAGTCCCAATAAGACATTATCTAGAATACTCCTCCAAGGAAAGAGATAATCTTCCTGTAACATATAACCAACCTTCTGATTGATACCCATTACTTCTTTACCATCAATCATCACTTGACCATCTGTTGGAGATAGTAATCCTGCCAAAAGTGATAAAGTAGTACTCTTGCCACAACCACTAGGACCGATCAAACTGATAAATTTACTATCTTCTATAGTAAAGCTTAGGTCTTTAAGGGCTTCTGTCTCACCTTCTAAAGTATGGTACTTCATTCCTACATCTTTAAACTCTACCTTAGACACAACTATCCCCCCTTACTCTACTAAATTGATAGATTTTCTAGCAAAGTTGGTATTCACTAATACTCTATAGTCAACCATCTCTTCTAACTCTCCAGCTTCCATAATAATCTCTTGCCAATGTTCAAAATCCTTCTTCTTTAGAATTGGATTATGGGACCAAGTATCTTGGCTCTTATATCTATCCACTACCTTTATTAAAATATCAAAGTCTATATTTGGAAAAGAAGGTCTAATCACTCTAGCTATCTCTTTAGCTGAATGGGAATAAACCCACTTCTGAGCACGGTAGACTGCTTTAGTAAACTTTAAGACTGTTTGTGGGTTCTCTTTAATATAGTTCTTTCTTCCCATATAAACTGTATAAGGTACCTTTCCACCAAGCTCTCCAAAAGAGGCTACTACATGTGCAGCACCTGTAGCTTCTAATTGTGAAGCCTTTGGCTCAAATAATTGTACAAAATCACCTAATCCATTCTTAAAGGCTGGTGCATTTGCTGTAAAGTCTAAATTGGTAACAATATCTACATCTTTAAAGGGCTCTATCCCATTATGGCGTAGAGTATACTCCATTACCATCTCTGGAGCACCACCTGGACGATTACCAATAATCTTCTTACCCCTTAGATCCTCTAAAGTAAAACCAGGCATAGGTTCTCTTGCTAATAGAAAAGAACCTGCTGTTTGGGTCAATTGAGCAAAGTTAACCAGATAATTATCTGCCCCTTGCTGATAGATGTACAGAGTTGTCTCAGGACCTATTAAAGCTATATCAGCATTATTAGACATCAAACTAGTGGCTGCTTTGTCACCACCCCAAGCAGTAGATAATTCTATATCCAATCCCTCATCATCGAAGAATCCTTTATGTATTGCCACATATTGAGGTGCATAGAAGATAGAATGAACAACTTCATTTAACCTAACCTTAGTCTTTGCAAAAGCACCAAAACTTAAGGTCAACAACAAGATTAATACCAAACTTCCAGTCAATAATCTCTTCATCAAATCACCTCCAAATTTTTATACATATATTTTATGTACTCTTAACTAAAACTGTGAATAGAAAAAGACGAGATTCCTAAGAACCTCGTCTTAATTAATTGGTCTTATTTAATTTAAGAATAAGGAGACACCTTTGCCACCTTTGCCTATATGATATAAAGCTTTAAAGATTTTTCCTTTCTTATAATAATTGGCACCTAAAAGAAAGTGGGTATATTCACTCTCTTTTATTTCTAAAGATTTCTTTAATGTCCTCTCAGCCTGATTATAATTCTTTAGTTCATGCTCTACCACAGCTAAATAATTATAAGACCAGATATTTTGTGGGTCTAACTTAACTAATCTATTAAATAATTGCTTAGAATCCTTGTAATTTTCAATTATATAATAAGCAAATGCTAAATAATTACTATCTATAATATCATCAGTATTATTCTCTACTATCATCTCATACTTAGGAATAATCTCTTTTAGTACCTCTTTTCCTTTTGTCTCATCTAAACTTTTAAATATCTCCGTGGCTTGCTCTATCTTCCCCAAATTAGCATATGCAACAGCTAATTCATATTTTGCTACTATATTTTCTTTATCATCATTTAATAGATTATTCCTCTCTAAAGCTACCTCCTGCCACTTACCTTCAACCTTGCTGACAGCCCAAATTTTATTAGGGAATAATACCATTAAAAGCAGTAATAAGATTAGTAAGAATCTCTTCATAATAACTTTTCCCCCTAAGATATTAAATTAATTCTTTTTACTATAATTATTCAATATTTAAAGGGCAATACCTCTTCAAGGTTTATATTTTCTAAAATATTTTATAATAGGATATAATTTCAACCTTATAATTTAGGAATCTTAACTTTGCTGATCATCAAATAAGATAGTAGTATTATCAATAAGATTAGAAGCTCCACAGGTACTGAATACTTATAACTAAAAAAGCTAACAAAAGCCAATAAAGCCCCTGCTACAGTAATTGGTACTCCCACATAAGAACCATCAAATTCTGTGATATTATACCTTGCTAATCTCAAGGCACCTGCCATAGAGAATAAAACCACCAACAATAGCCCAAAACCACCCAATTCTATCAGTCCTACTCTCCAAACCAATACCGCTGGAGCAATACCAAAGGAAACTATATCAGCTAAAGAGTCTAACTCTTTTCCTAAGTCACTTGTTGCTCCAAGACCCCTAGCAATCCTCCCATCAAATACATCAAAAAGACCTGCTAATAAGATAAATAGTGGAGCTAGATGCATCTCTTCTTGGATAATAGCTAAAATAGCTATTATTCCACAAGATAGATTCCCCATAGTCACTGCACAAGGAATCAATTTTAAATCAACAGACTCCTTGATACTTCTCTCTCTTAAAAACTCTCTAATCATTCCCAACTACCTCCCCAATGATAGTAATTCTACCTCTTACCTTCTTTAACCTTTACCTCTACATACTCAGGCATAATAACCTCAGTACAAGAACCAAATTTAATCAGTCCAAAACCTTCATCTACTGATTCTCTATTCCAACATAATTTTTCATTAATCTCAAAAGCATGATTCTTAAAAGCAGGTAAGAAGTTGCCTTCACGATAATTCCGATACTTAACCTCTCCATTTATTGAACTACGATTGATTAGGAATCAAACTTAATATAGGAAAAAGTAAATATATTATACCACTGATCACTGTCAAGACTAAGAATATAAGGTCTCTTTAGCTATAGGACCTTAAACATCTAATTCCACTCCATTCTTTATATATAACAAGTTATTATTCTCCCTTTAAGAGAGTTTTCCTGCTAGAGATTAATAAATTCTATAATAATATTCTATTCTAAGATATTGTGCCAGTAGAACAGATTATACAGTAAAAGGATATTACGATACTTTAGTATCTAGTGGCAAGTAACCAGTAAAGAACTTAACTTGTCACCTGTTACTTGTCACTCGTTACTGTCTGAATATACTTATTAAATCCCACTTTAAATCTATCTATAACTCTACTCATTCTTAGGGTCTAAAGCATCTCTAACCCCATCACCTAATAGATTAAAGGATAAGATGGTGATAAAAATCATCAGTCCCGGTATTAATAGCCACGGAAATGAAGTTATCTTGGTTATTGACTGAGCTGAACTTAACATATTACCCCAACTAGCATCAGGTTGTTGAATACCTAATCCAATAAAGCTTAAGCCTGATTCCATCAAAATATACCCAGGTATAGCCAAAGTCGCTCTAACAATTACATAGGTCGTTGCTCTTGGTAAGATATGCTTCCAAATTATTCGAAAATCACTAGCACCCAAAGATTGAGCTGCCACTACATAATCTTGCCCCTTAATCGCCATCACCATTCCTCTAACTACCCTTGCCATCCCTGCCCAGCCAATAAAGGATAAAATCAGAATTATTAAGAAAAATCTAAAAGTAGAGGATAATTTAATCGGTAATACTGCCGCTAAGGCCAATAATAGATAGAAGCTAGGAATACTTAAAATCACCTCTACTATTCTCATTAATAGGCTATCAATCCAACCCCCATAATAACCTGCAACTCCTCCAATTAATAATCCAAAGATACTGGTAATCAATATCCCAGCAAAACCTAAGAACATCGATACCCTTCCTCCAAATAGTATTCTACTAAAGATATCCCTTCCATAATTATCAGTCCCCATTAAAAAGAGATGGGCTGATTCATCTACCCCTATAAAGTGAATATTGGTTGGAATCAACTTTAAAAACTTATACTCACTTCCATGATAAAATAAATTAATTGGGTATTTCTTGCTTTTATCCTCTTCGTACTTTGCCCAACCTACCTCCTTAGTAGCATAGACATAGGGCCAAGTCAGTCCATCATCATCCTTAATGTGAATCTTAGTAGGCGGATGGAAGAAATGATTCTTAAAAGCCTGATTTGGGTGATAGGGAGCTAAGAAGCCAGCCAAAATAACCACTAGATATAATATCAAAATAATAACAGCAGCTATACTTGCCATGGAGTGTTTAGCTAATAATGAAAGTTTATCTTTCCAAAAAGAATATTCTTCTCTATTAGAAGTGTCCTTATTCCTCTCTTCTTTAATCTTTAATTTAGCCATTCTTCTTCACCCCTTTAATCATATCTAATCCTAGGATCTACCAGAGATAATAATATATCAGCAACTAAATTTCCAATTATCAATAATAAACTCCCCATCATCAGCCCTGCCATTACTAGATAGATATCCTTTGCTCTAACAGCTTCTAGCATCATCCTCCCCATCCCTGGCCAAGCAGTTACAATCTCTGTTAAGGCTGCTCCACTTAAGAGTCCACTTAATTGAAAGCCAAAGATAGTTATTAGAGGGTTAATCGCATTTCTAAAGGCATGCTTATAAATAATTCTTCTTTCCTGCAAACCTTTAGCCCGAGCTGTTCTAATATAATCTTCTCTCATTACATCTATCATCTGCCCTCTCATCTGGCGCATCAATCCAGCTACTGATGCAGTCCCTAATACAATAGCAGGAACTAAAAGATGCTTTAATACATCAATAACTTTCTCCCAAGGACTTAGCCATTCATAATCAACACTGGTCATTCCACCGATAGGTAGGTTGATATCGAACTTCACTATCAGAAATAATAATAATAATGCAAAAAAGAAGTTAGGAATCGATAATCCTATAAAAGCAAAAACACCTAGAATATTATCACTCCAGCTATACTTCTTGACTGCTGAATGCACTCCAATTGGTATAGCCATCCCCCAACTAATCACCATAGCAGCTAAGGATAGGATTAAGGTATTTAATAACCTACTACCCATAACATCTGTTACTGGGGCATTCCATTTAAAGGACCTACCAAAGTCTAAATGCAATACTCTCCAAAGCCACCGAAAGTACTGTTCTACAGGACCCTTATCTAAACCGTACTTGACCTTCAAATCATTGATTAGCTCTTTTGAGATATCTGGATTCATCTTTAAGGTCTCAAGATAATCCCCTGGAGTAAATTGCATTATAAAGAAGCTAACCATTGAAATTATCAGTAATAATGGAATTACCTGTAGTAGCCTCTTAGATATATAAGTTAACATCCTGTCACTCCTCTCATAATTTAGAATAAATACTACAAAGGGAGGAGGGTGACCAATTAAGCAGCCACCCTCTTTAAAGATTATCTTCTATTTTTCCAAGTAGAGCTCTTCTAAATTCCACAATACCCCACCTAAGGCATTGGAACTTACATTTTTTAGAGTATTTCTAACACCATAGATTGCATCAGGAACTGCTGTAAAGATAACTGGAACCTGCTCTGCTATAATCTCTTGCCACTGATCATAATACTTCTTACGCTCTTCATAGTTAGAAGTAGTAGCAGCCTTTAAGAAGAGTTCATCTATTCTTGCCTCCCACTGGGTAGCTGGTTCTTTCTGCTTTGGATTCCACATATGGAGATTTCCACTAGACTTCCAAACATTAGAACCACTATTTGGCTCTGGGCTTCCATTAAAATAGAGGAAGAAAGAATCCCAAGTATATTCACTGGTAAGTTGCCTGACCAGTTTACTAAAGTCAATAGGTGTAGCATGTACAACCATCCCTAGCTCTTTCCAGCCATTGGCGATAATATTTAAATTAGCCTCACTTAATTCATTACCAGCATTAGTTACAAAGGTGAACTCTACAACTCGACCATCTTGATCTATTAACTGACCTTGATTATTCCAGCTAAAGCCACCCTGTTTTAGTTCTTCTCTAGCTTTAGCTAAGTCATAAGGGTACTTTCTAACATTAGGATTTAGGAATCGCTTATTAGGGGCACTGACTGCATTAAAGTCAGGCTGACCAAAACCAGCATAGACCTGATTGATAATAGTCTCTCTATCTACTGCATAAGCAGCCGCCCTTCTAAAATGAACATTGGTAAACCACTTATACTTCCAAGGCTCTTCCTTTAAATTGGGATTATTAGGATTCTGATTAAAGGAGATCAGTGATTTAAACCAAGTTGGTCCAGCATCATATAAGGTAAAGTTCTTTTCATCCTCCATTACCTTCATTCTACTATAATCACTATTCTTAATTCCTACAACATGGGTCTCCCCTTTTTCAAATTTGAGCACCTGAGTCTCTCTACTTCCTGCAATCTGACGAACTACACGATCAATATAAGGCAGTTGATTACCTTCTTGGTCCTTCTTCCAATAATATGGGTTACGCTCAAAGACAAGCCTTTCACCAACCTTATAATCAACAAATTTATAAGGACCAGTTCCTACAATTTCACTTACCTTAGTATCTATTCCCCAACTTTGATTGAACTTCCCTTCTTTCCATATCTGATATAGCTTGTGCTTAGGTAAGATCACAAAACCATCCAATTGGCTTAACAGAGGTGCATAAGGTTGAGGTAGAATCAGCTTTACAGTATAATCATCTACCTTTACTACTTTGATCTTTTCACCTCCGATAATCATTCCATCCTTGGCACTGTTAGGAATATTCTCATCATAGATTATATCATAGGTAAAGATTATATCATCAGCACTAAAAGGCTCTCCATCATGCCATTTGACATTCTCTCTTAAATAAAAAGTCCATTCTAGACCATCATTGCTTACTTCCCAACTTTTAGCCAACTCTGGCTCTATCTTTAAGGTTTCAGGATTAAAGTCAGTTAGACTCTCTAAAACTATACCAGCAATTTCTGAATGTTCAGAGCTAGTTATTGGATTAAAACTTCCTGGATCACTCAATAAACCAGCAGTAATTAAAGTCCCTCCATACTTGTCATCTCTACTCGACTTCTCATTCTCGGTAAACTCCTTTTCACCACAAGCTGTTAAAATCAAGCTTATAATCAAAAGTACAGCTACCACTAATTTTAAACTCCTAGTCTTCTTCATCTTCTAAACTCCTCTCTACTCAATGTATAATAGGTTTCCTTATCAAAAATTAACTCTAGTTAAATTCGCAGACTATTTTTTAATTATCTCATTTATCACTCTAATTTTCAACTCTTTATAGATAGTAATAAGTTGCTAATGAAAAGTGAAGAGTAATCAACATTCTAATAAAAATTGAAAAAGAGCAGACTACTATAATCTGCTCTAAGAATTTAGCTTATAATTTCCATTCTCCCTTATAGTTTTAAAAAAAACAAAACTATTCGTAATCAAATAAGTCTTTATTCTTTCATAATGAAAACTTGATTTAATATTAATTCTCTACTTTTTATAGTTTCCATTCTCCTACAAAGACCTCAGTAGCAGGTCCACTCATATAAACCCGGTTATTATCCTCTGCCCATTCAATTACTAAGTCTCCACCTGCTAAATGAACAGTAATTTTACGATTGGTATATTCATTTAAGATAGAAGCTACTGTAGAAGCACATGCCCCAGTTCCACAGGCTAAAGTAATCCCTGCTCCACGTTCCCAAACTCTCATTTCAATCTCATCCTTATTTAAGACTTCGATAAACTCTACATTGATATCCTCTGGGAATACTTCATGGGTCTCAATTTGAGGTCCCCAATTGTTCAATTCGATCTTCTCAATATCATCTACGAAGATAACGCAATGGGGGTTACCCATAGATACAGTAGTCACCTCAAAGGTCTCAGTACCAACTACTAACTTTTCTTTGATTACTTGCTCCTGGTCACCACCTACCATTGGGATTTCACTTCTTCTTAAGATAGGCTCTCCCATATCAACCTTAACGAGCTCTACTGCTCCATCCTTTAAGATTAGTTCAGGTCTAATCATTCCAGCCAAAGTCTCTATATTAAGGTTAGTCTTCTCTGTTAATCCTCTTTCATAAAGGTACTTAGCAAAGCATCTGATTGCATTTCCACACATCTGTGGTTCACTACCATCTGGATTGAAGATTCTCATTCTATAGTCAGCTTCGGCTAAATCTGATGGTAAGATTAATACCAATCCATCTGCTCCAATCCCAAAGTTTCTATCACACATCTCTTTAGCCAATTGAGATGGATTCTCTACTTCCTTCTCAATACAATCAATTAATACAAAATCATTGCCTAATCCATGCATCTTTGTAAATTTCATAACTACTCTCCTCCTAATTAATGTGTATTACTAATAATATATAAATGTGAACTACAATAACGAATACTCATTTAAAAGCTGATTTAAAGCTATCTGGTTAACTATAATTATTTTACTAGGATTTAAGTTTTAAATCAAGGAGAAATTAAAAGTTTTGAGAGTAATTGTCATTATTGATTCTCTTATTAAGTAGACATCCATCAGCTATAATCCTCCATATCTAATATGATATCAAGGATTAATTTAATAGCAGTTTAATTCTATCTACTATTAAATTATTGTAGGTTTTCTTAATTAGTTTAAAGTCTTCCTTATCATTCTCGAAAATAATAAAAGTAAGCCTTTATAAGAAAAAGATAACCCTTTTATAGGTTATCTTTTATCTTTTGTATTTCCTGCTTAGATAATCTCCTTGCTTCAACTATTTTATTCATCCCTATTCTTAATTTAAGTAAATTATTTACCATTTCTTTTTTCCTTTTTCTATACCTTCTTTTCTTCCCTCTTCACTACCGAATAATTTTTTAAAAGCAAAATCCCCCCAAGCCTAAAATGGGCTTTCCGTGATGGCTGAATACAACCTATCTACTCGTGGGTTTAAACGACACATTTTGTTAAACTTCCTATCTTAGTAATGTTATTTTCATTATAACATAATGCTTATGATATAGTTATCGAAATTTAGTCAGTAATTAGTTTCATTAAAGATATCGACAGAAAACCATCTGGCTTTCTATCGATAAAACCTTGAAATCAGGTGCCACAAAAAGTTCGATAAGGAATCTCTGATGGCTCAGGCGGTATAGAATATTTCTCTTGTTCAGAAGAATGGGCATAAGGATCTTCAAGAACCTCAAGGAAGTGCTCCATCACACTATAATCTCCTTCTTTGACTGCAGCTTCTAGTGCCTCTTCTACTCGATGATTGCGAGGAATTAATGCAGGATTGTTCTTTTTCATCAATTGATGGGAGGATTCTTTTGACTCTTGCTGCCTATCTAGCCTCTTTTGCCATCTTTCATACCACTGGGCAAATTCTGTGTTATCATACAAGTCACTATCCTCCAATTTATCAAAGGTTAATCCCAAGAAAGTATTGGTATAGTCTAAATCATACTCCTCCATTATACTAAGAAGCTTCTCAATAAGGTCTCCATCCTCTGCCTCTTCATTAAATATTCCTAATTTTTTTCTCATTCCTGCTAGCCAATTTCTATTATATAATTTAATAAAATCTGCAAGTACATCCTCGGCTAACTTAATGGCTTCCTTCTGATCATCATGAAGCAGGGGTAGAAGGGCTTCAGCAAATCGTGCAAGATTCCACTGACCAATAGGAGGCTGGTTTTTATAAGCATAGCGACCTCTACGGTCAATAGAACTAAAGACTGTTTCTGGATCATAGGTATCCATAAAGGCACAAGGACCATAATCGATAGTCTCTCCACTAATGGTCATATTGTCAGTATTCATCACCCCATGGATAAAGCCAACTAGTTGCCATTTGGCAATCAACTCTGCCTGAGCCTTAATCACTTCTTGAAGTAAAGCAAGGTATTTATTATCATCATCTTTAATCTGTGGGAAATGGCGCTTTATTGCATAGTCAGCTAAAATCTCAAGTTCCTCCTTAGTACCCCAATTTGCAGCATATTGAAAGGTTCCAATTCGTAAATGGCTAGCAGCCACCCTAGTTAGAATTGCACCAGGCAACTCAGTTTCACGCCTTACCATCTCACCAGTTGTCACTACTGCCAAACTACGGGTAGTAGGAATACCAAGGCCATACATCGCTTCACTGATGATGTATTCTCGTAACATCGGTCCAAGTGTAGCTCGACCATCACCGCCACGGGAATAGGGTGTTCTACCTGAACCCTTAAGCTGAATGTCAAAGCGTTTACCTGAAGGGGTAATCTGTTCACCAATCAACAAAGCTCGACCATCCCCTAACCTCGTAAAATGACCAAATTGATGCCCCGCATAAGCTTGAGCAAGGGGGATAGCACCTTCAGGGACTCTATTACCAGCAAAGACCTCCACCCCCTCTTCACTTTGTAGCTCTTCTATATTTAACCCTAGAGATTTTGCCAAAGGGTAATTTAGAATAATCAACTTAGGTGAAGATACAGGTGTTGGATTGATATTACTAAAAAATAATTTCGGCAAATTTGCATAACTGTTCTCTAAGTTCCATCCTGTTTCTATTGGTGCTTGTACCTTTGTCATAGTATCTCTTCTTCTCCTTTCTTATTTCATATTAACTTGCAACTTTAATTAAGCAACTACTTTTAGTGTCTGCTTCTACTAATTTATTATACCCTTTACTTAACCTTTCCTAATTCATCTAAGAAGGCTGGTCTTCTTTTATAAATAACACTTAACTCATTTATCAGCTCTTTTAAATCTTCTTTACCTGCAATATTTTTATAATTTTTAAGCTTTTTACATACCTTTTGATACATCTTTCTAGTTGAAGCAGAATTAGCTTCAACTTTTATAAAATCTTTATAAATCTCTATAACCTCATCTTCATATCTATCTACTAACATCTCTGCATAATTTTCGATAGTTCTTGGATTCTCTCTTACAAATTCCATTAACGCAGCTAAATCCTCCTTTTCAACTATCAGCTTAAGATAGATTCTTTTCACATGCCAGTCCCTATTATTTTTTAACTCTTCTTTTATTTGATTATAAAAAATTTCTTCATCACTTTTATGTAATTCCTTTAGTTCTTTATAATATTCAAAATCACCACCAAAGAATAGTTCTTTTGCTAATCTCTCTTGTTCATCTTTAAGTCCAAGCTCTTTATAAGCTGTATATCTTATCTTTTTCCATTTTGATACTAGCCCTAAATATTGTTGGTCTTTTACTTCTCCCTCTAATGCCAACTCTATAACTTTTGAGTAATCTTTCTCTTTTATTAGCCTATCTATAAGCAGCTCTCTAAAGGCTGTAAATTTAAGGTTTGCTTTTATAAACTCTGCTGCCTCTTCTTCACTGCCATATTCATCTATTATTTCAAATAATATTAGAAGCAAGTTTTCACTATGATACCTCTGATAAGTATTATCAAGATTTTTACTAACTAGGTGCTCTATCTTTAACTTGAGCTTATCTCTAAACTCTTTAACATCTGCAAATTTAGCAGAAATTTCAATTATACTATCTCTATATTCTTCCCAACCATCAAATATTTTGTTATCACTTTCTTTTAACAATCTTTTAAATATTTCTCCCCTTACCTTTAAACCTTTATTTTCAGAATTAGCTATAATCTCATCTATTGATTCTATTACTTCTGAAACAAAACCACCTATATAGTCTCGTGAACTTAGACTGAAATTTTCCAGTATTAATCTTGCCCAAAAAGATTTATAATTAAGATAACTTATATATAAAGGAGCTATTATAAATGGGCAGAAAATTCATTGAAGTTAAAACATTACACAGATATACTATTGAAGAATTACAACAATTAGCCTCTGAAACTTCAAGTAAATATACTAATTCTGTATTAATGGCAGTTATTATGTGTTATAACGGCGTTGATACTACAATAATCATGGATACTTTAGGAAAATCTCGATCTACTATTACAAGGTATATTAATCAATGGAACGATAGTCCTTTAAATATAATTGACCAACGTGGTGGTAATATACCAAGTGAATTAACAGTAGACATCATTAAGGATATTAAATATATAGTTGTAAATAAAAAACCTAATGATTTTGGTTATATCCAAAATGTATGGACTAGTGCTTTACTTGCTAAATATGTTGAAGATAAATATGGCCCTAAATATTCTTCTTCAATGATTAGAAAATTACTTAAAAAGTTAGGATTCAGTTATAAAAGAGGACTTTATAAACCTACTAAAGCAGATCCTGAATTACAAAAAGAGTTTAAAAAAAAACGAAAAATTTACTAGATATCATTGAACCTCTTTCCGATATATCTTTTTGGGCTTTAGATGAAACAAATGTTCTCTTAGAATCAAATAATTATTATAGTTGGAGTCCTAAAGGACAACCAACTATAATTGAAAAGAATGGAACACGTAAAGGTCTTAATATCATAGGTGCTACTGAAGTATTAAGAGATTTCTATTTCCTCTATGAAAAATATAAAAAAGGAACAAAAGATTCTATTTCAATCTGTGCTACAGAAATTATTTCTTTTTTAGAAAAATTATTAGAATATGACCATCAAAGAGGTATAGAAAAAACTTTTGTACTTTTAGATAATGCTAGTATTCATAGAGCAGATCTAGTAAAGAAATTTGTTCGCAAAAATAAAGATCATTTATTTCTATTATTCCAACCTCCATATTCTCCTGAACTTAACCCTCAGGAGAATATGTGGAATTGGATGAAGAAGTTTTTATCTAATAAGTCTGCTTATACATCCATTGAAGAATTATCAAACCAATTGAAGATATTTTCTGATTATACTAATAGTAACCCTGAAAAGATAAAACAACGTGCAGGTGCTAGGAATTATTTTGGATAAATTTCATTTTAGATTCACAAATCTATATCACCATTGGAATCATCTGCATATTGAAAAGCCTCTATGGCTTCGTCTAATACTACAAAGGCAATATCTAAGGCTAATAAAGGTTTATTATCTTTATATTTCTCTCTTATCCTTTCTAATAAATCTTCCATCTCAGCTACAAACCAGTAGGTTTCTCTGTATGAGATAAAACCTTCTCTTTTTGTATATTTCCTTACTATTGCATCCATTAATTTTTGACACTTTTCTAGTTCATCCCCATCATTACCCTTGGAATATCTAAAGATAATATTTTTTTTCAAATTTAAATCTTTTTTAGCTATATCTACTATAATATCAATTAATTCCTCTTTGCAAAGGCTCTCTAATACTTCTTTTATTGCTGGCTTCTTAGTTATCTCTTCTCTAGTATTTTTATTATTTAAAATATCACCTAATTCAAAATAAGCTGCTACTTGGTGCTTACATATAAGTCCAAAATCATAGGGACAGTTACAATTAGAATCTAATATCTCCCCATCTCCAGCTATTTCTACAACCACCTCATACTCTTCACTTCCATAAACTTCAAAAACATATTCATTCTCTCCATCTTTATACACTTCACCTATATTTCCATTATTATAATAGTTGTATCCTCTTTCTAAAATCACTCCATTTATCTCTTTTTCAAAATTATTTATATTCATCTGTTAGTTGTCAGTCCTTTCATCCTCAAAATTGATAACCTTTTATATTAAATTCACTCCTCTTACTACTAAGTCCTGCTCTTCTAATTTAGTAAGTTAATGAAATTCATATTTATTTCAAATTTACCCTCTTCTTGTATAAAATCATTATTATCCATTTATTTAATAATAACACATCTATTCAGATTTATAACTCTAGAGTCAAATTTAAATGTACCTTTATAGATATTGCGACACTTTTTCACCTCAATGTATAGTGTAAAGTTGATAGTTAGAAAACCCCACACCTCATCCCCCGTCCCCTTCTCCTACTCTTAGGAGAAGGGGAGCAAGAGCAAAAAGAAAGAATTTGTTCCCTCTCCTTAGATAAGGAGAGGGTTAGGGTGAGGTGTGAGATTTGAAACTGTCGCAATATCCCCATTAAATTTTATTTTAAATTTAAACAGCCCCTATCTTTGGTGAATTAAGCTAATGATTAAAGTAACTTAGATTGAAAAATTCACCTTTTAAAAGGTGAATTTAAGATAATAGGGAGTATTTCAGTAAGGTCAGACCTGTGCTTATATTTCTTATATGCCTGTTGACGATATCTACTAAAATAAGAACAATCATCTATAGAATAGATAGACATATTCTTATCCCAGCCATCAACTAACTTTCGATTTCTATATAATAACTCTTGAAGAAGCTATGCTTTATAATTAGCAACTCTAGACTGGAGCACAAGATGAGAATTATATCCAACTTGGTTTAAAGTGTCAAACTGTATGGCTCCCACTTGCTTAATAAATTTAAGAATACCATCTTTACCTCTGAATCTGTGTGGTGGTAACAACCATTGATATGATAAAATAAAACCTATATAAAAAATCAAATATCCTCTTAAAAACATCAAAAAAGAAAAAAGGCCGACAGCTAAACAGCCATCAACCTTAAATATCTATAATAAAACAAACATCATTCATCTTTGAACAGACTCTTAACCTCTTTCTCTGGGACTATTGTAGAAATAGCATGTTTATAAATCATTTCCTGCTTGCCATCAGCGCTTAAAATAACAGTAAAATTATCAAAGCCCTCCACCAAACCTGCCAAACGAACACCATTGATTAAGAAAATAGTTACTTTGATCTTCTCTTTTCTCACTTCATTTAAGAAAGTATCCTGTAAATTAATCTGTTTTTTCATTAATATTTCCTCCTCTTATCTAAGATAAAAATTAAGTCCCAATTTATAAACATATATTCTCTATTAAATCATTTTTTCCTTCATCTGATATAAACACTTTAATCTTGTATTACTTTATAATATACTCTAGCTAAGAATCCTTCATTTCAAACTTGAAGTTTTCATCACATAATACACAGAATCCCTCTTCTAAGCTCTTTTTTCTTAATGCTATAGGAGCTCGCAACCTTCCCTCTTTCAAACCTTCCTTATGACCAATATATCTTCCCCAAAAATAACCTATCGTCAAGAAAATAAGTACTAATAAGGAGATATATTTAACTTCCAAATTATACACCCCCAGTACATAATCGGTTATCTATGAAGTATCCAGACCACAATATTAGCAATTAAAACCACCAAGATAGACATCTGCCAATCTATAGTCAAAGCGATCATTAAAGCAATTGTAGCTAATAAAATAGTCCCTACCTTACCTAGATAGTTAATAAAGTTATCACGGCTGATATATTCCTCTAAATAATAGTCTATATAATCATCACTTAATTGAATAAAAGTAATTATCGATATAGAGAATAGAAATAACCTATAATCTAAAACCAAAAATCCAAGTATCAACATAATCATAACTTCTTGATAACTCTTTAAACCTGTCGGTAATCTATTGGTATCCATCCCCATTCCTACAACATAACTTGACCAAAACAAGGCTATTGTCAATTGATACTCTATCAGTACAGCAAAAGTTAATAAAATCAGGGCATAAGGTAGAGTCCCTCTATCTAATCTCATCGCTAAGGTCCTTCTTCCATTCATTCTATCAATCTCTTGATCTAAATAATCATCCATTAATTTAATCACCAGGCCTGTTAAGAAAATAACGGTAATATTATTAACTGTCTCCATCATATCCTCCTAAACATTATCTAATAAGAAGACCTTAATCTGATCAAATCCCTCCTGATAAATGGCAGAAATAGGTACTACCAACCTCTTATCTACAAATCCATTTAACTTACTTAAATTCTCTTGATCTATATCCAAATCCAATTTATTTGCCAAAATCTTATATCCTGCTCTATCCCTTAAAAAATTATAAATCTCCTGATCAATCCTTTTTAACCCTCGTTTAGCACCTAATTGGCTTAAATCAATAATATGAAGGACGATCTCACTGACCATCAATTCTTGTAAGGTCTCTGCCATAGATTTTCTGATATATTCTTGCTGATGTATTTCATCAATTAGACCACAACTATCTACCAATCTAATATCTTTATCCTGTTTACCAACAGGTAATTTAAGCTGTATACTCTGAATACTATTTGTCTTATGGGGTTCATTAGAGGTTAACTGATCATAGGCTTGTTCTATCTGATAGGTTCGTGTTGATACAAATCCTGCAGGTTGTTTAATCATAAATCTCAATTCTTTTAGACCTAAATAATAAGCAAAATTGATTAAAAAAGATGTCTTACCTACATTTGGTTGACCTACTATTACAGCTGATGTCATAATCTCACCCCAAAAAGTTAATTTATAATCTACAATCGGCAACCTACTTATAGTAGTCGATTGCCAATTACAAATTATCAACTGTCAATTTGATATTTAGGAAGGTCTTCTCTAGTAATTGTCATCAATTCTTTTTTAGTAATCTTCTCTTTACTGACAAGCCTAATTGCTTGATTTCTGATTGACTCTTCAATCAAATTACGGACTGTACGGGCATTTCCTTCCTCTGCTCCTGCACCCTGTCTCATCTTACTTAAAACACTGTATAACTTAGCTTCAGCACCCTTAGAGAAGGTATACTCTCGCTCTTTGACCATTAAATTACCTATCTCAATCAATTCTTCTAAAGTATAATCCTCAAAATCTACCTGAATAGGAAAACGAGAATTCAATCCTGGATTAGTCTGTAAGAAATAATCCATCTCTTTAGGATATCCTGCTAAAATTACAATTAAATTTTCCCGATTATCCTCCATAGCTTTAACTAAGGTATCTATTGCCTCTTTTCCAAAATCTCGATTACCTCCCCTTGCTAAAGCATAAGCTTCATCAATGAATAAGATTCCACCTAAAGCTGACTCTACCATCTTCCTAGTCTTCTGTGCTGTATGTCCGATATACTCCCCTACTAAATCAGCACGCTCTACTTCCTTTAAATGCCCTTTGTCTAGAAGCCCTAGCTCCTTAAATAATCTAGCCAATATTCTAGCAACTGTAGTCTTTCCTGTACCAGGATTTCCTTTAAAGATCATATGCATTACTAAAGAATCAACCTTCAACTGTTGTTTCTCTCTCTCTTTTTGAATACTTACAAAAGCTCTAAGCTGTTTAACTAAGTTTTTAATATTATTCAGTCCAATCATGGTATTTAGCTCTTTAACTATCTCCTCTATAGGGTCTTTCTCTAATTTCTCTATCTTCTTCTCTTCTTTACTGACCTCTTGTTCCTTTAGTAACTCAAAAGCCTTTATAATCGAAATATCTCCAAACTCTAATCTTCGCAATATCTCCCTTTTTTTGGAACTATTATTCAAGGGCATCACAATCCCTCCAAATAGTTTCTATTATATACTATATGATTGTAAGGATTATATAATTACCGATTGACTCTAGATGGAATAAATAGTTATGTAGAATCAGCAACAAGTAATAAGACTCCATAAAATATTTATCATAGTAAAAAGTAAGTAAATTTCTTAGGTTCTACCCCAAGAGTACTTCTTCAGGCATGGTACCTTCAGGGCGAAAAAGTAACCAAAAAATCAAGGAATATCTCTACGAGCCTACAGACCGAGACTCTTCGTGGCAGAGCCCACTCACTCAGCAATCAGAATACTATCCATTATCATTAACCAGATTCTCTAATCAAAATCCGATTAAACTCTAAATTTTAGCTCAATTTTTGCTTCGTTCAAACAAAAATTTTTTCCGTTTTTAAAGAATTTAACTATCTACTATTCACCGTACACTGTGGACTCAAAAAGTGTCGCAATATACCAATTAACCATCACAATCCATCTCAAAAATTAACAGAATAAATAAAAAAAGAGGGCGGTTGCCCTCTTTTCATTCACAACACTGACAAAGCAGTATCATCTCATTATTATCTTTAAATACCTCTTTACCTAAAGCTTTATTAGCTAACTTATAGTCATTACAGAGCTCATAGCGGCAACAGACATCGCAAATATAAGCACCTATCACTGAACAATAGATATATTTCTCATGCTCATCAATACCACATTCACAGACAGGACACTTTAACCCTCTTAAATTCTCATTAGTTGTAACTAAAACATTATCCTGCTGACCATCTTTCTTCTCTTTCATTTTAAGAATTAGCTTGCTGACCTCTTTATTATACTTCATTGAGAAGTTATACCTCCCGAATCTGAGTTTAAGTTCTAAAAACTACTCTAAAGCTCAATCTTAGACTCAATCAGTCCCTTAACATCCTTGAGTAAATCATCAAAATCATATTGGTCTACATCAAACCAATGGATGCTCTTATCACGTTTAAACCAAGTGAACTGGCGTTTAGCAAAATGGCGTGTATCCCTTTTAATTAGTCTAATCGCTTCTTGTAAATCATATTCACCTTCAAAGTAAGCTATAATCTCTTTATAGCCCAGACCTTGCATTGAAATCAAGTTACGGTCATAACCTTCTTTATATAATTCTCTAACCTCATCAACTAATCCTTCTTTTATCATCAAATCAACCCGTTGATTTATTCTCTCATATAAACTATCCCTCTTTCTTCTCAAACCAATCTTGACAGCTTGATATCGAGGAGGTGTATTTTCAGCCTTCTGTTGAAAATAGGTACTGGTCTGACCAGTCTGCTGATAGACCTCAATTCCCCTGATTACCCTTCTTAAATCATTAGGATGTAACTTATCAGCAAGCTTAGAGTCTATCTTTCTTAACTTATCATGAACAAATTCCGTCCCTTTCTCTTCTGCTTCTGCTGTTAACCTCTCTCTTAACTCCCAATCTGGTTCCATCTCTGGAAAGATAAAACCTTCGATTACTGCCTGCACATATAACCCTGTTCCTCCTACCAACATGGGAAGCTTACCCCGTCGATAAATCTTAGGAATCAACTCATCTACTCTCTCTTGAAAATCAGCAACACTAAATTCTTCATCTGGCTCGATAATATCTATTAGATGATGGGGCACTAGCCTCTGTTCTTCTTCCGATGCCTTCGCAGTACCAATATCCATCCTCTTATAGACCTGCATAGAATCTGCAGAGATAATCTCCCCCTGCAAATCTTGGGCCAAAGTTAATGATAATCTAGTCTTGCCTACAGCAGTAGGTCCTACAATCGCTACTACAGGTTCTCGCACAAATATCACTCCCTTACTCAGTTGACAGTGTATAAGGTACAATAAACAGTTAAGTTTAAAACTATTAAAACTTCTAATTAAATAAATATAAAACTTAATCTTTATCGGCGTTTTCATTTTAAAATCTATTAATTTTAATCTTAATTGTAAATTGTAAACTGTACACTATCAACTATGTTCTCTTAAACTCCTTCTCTAACTCCTTTTTCGATAACTGCATCATTACTGGACGCCCATGAGGACAATTAGTCACCCCATAACGTTCCATCTCATCAATCAATTTATTCATCTCCCGAATCGATAGTTTATCACCAGCTTTAATTGCTGTTTTACAGGAAATCATAATCAAGATATCCTCCACCAATTCATAGGCTTCCCCAAGCTCACCTTCTTCTAATAATTTATCTATACAATCTCGGATTAACTCTTCATCATTTAAATTATAAAGCCCTGTGGGAACACCACGAACAATATAGCTATTTCCACCAAAGCTCTCTAAGATGAATCCTAACTTTTCTATCTTATCCTTATCTTGATTGAGTATCTCTACCTCTTGATAGGTTAAATCCAAATTCAAGGGAATCAATAATTCTTGCGTCTTGATTTCCCCAGATTTGAACTCTGCCATCAACTCTTCATAACGAACCCGCTCATGGGCTGCATGCTGATCGATAATATGCATCCCATCTAAGCCTTGGGCAATAATATAGGTTTGATGAATCTGACCTATAGGAACTAGATTCAATTCAACCCTTTTATCTTCTATTTCTTTATCTTTCTTTGCATTATTATCTTCAGGCTTATAATCTTGAGCAGTCTCTTTAATATTGTTCTCTACCTTATTCTCTTTTATAGACTCTATTTTAGCTGTAGCCAATTTATCTTCATCTACCTTAAATAGTTTCTCTATCTTTTTAGCCCTAAGTTCTTTACTCTTCTTAGCTTTTTGAGGATGATTAGCTCGGTAATTAAAATTTTTATTCTCCACCTTAGATTCTAATTGAGAAGATTTATCTTTCTTTTTAGACCTATACTTTTTATCAACAGCTAAGACCAATTCATTTTGAGTATAATTATCTCTACTCTGCTGTTGCTTCTTGTCTAATTTCAACTTAGGTACTAGATCACTGGATTTAATTGCTTTAGTAACTCCCTCTTGGACCAATCCATATACCATCTCAGAACGACTGAACTTAGCCTCTAACTTAGTTGGATGAACATTTACGTCTACTAAGATAGGATTTAGCTTCAAATTCAATACCACAATAGGCTGGCGATGTACCGTTAATAGAGTATGATAAGCCTCCTGGACTGCCTTACCCATCAAATTACTTTTAACATAACGACCATTGACAAAGTAAGATTGGTGTTTGCGAGAGGAGCGGGTTACTGTAGGCTTAGAGACATATCCTTTAATTTCCATATAATTGTCTGAATAATCAACTTTGACCATCTCTTTAGCCACTTGGCGACCATAGATATTAAAGATCACATCTAATAGATTCCCATTACCTGTAGTCTCTAAAATCTTCCGTCCATTATGCTCTAAATAGAAAGCAATCTCAGGATAGGATAAAGCCAATCTATTGACAATATCACTGATATGACCTATCTCTGTAGAAATCTGCTTTAAATATTTATATCTAACTGGAGTATTGAAGAAGAGATCTTTAATGATAATATTTGTTCCAATTGGAGCACCACAACTCTCCTCTTTTTCTATCTCTCCTCCTACTAGCCTTAACTTTATCCCACTTAAACTCTCTTCAGTTCTAGTAGTCAGATTCACTCTAGATATAGAAGCAATACTAGGCAAGGCTTCACCCCTAAACCCTAAAGTCCTTAAAGCAAAGAGGTCATTTGCCCGTTCAACCTTACTAGTAGCATGGCGTTCAAAGGACAATTTGGCATCATCAGGGCTCATCCCTTCACCATTATCGATAACTTGAATCCAATCCTTACCACCATTTTTAACCTTAATCTCAATCTTGCTAGCCCCTGCATCTATCGAATTCTCTACCAATTCCTTAACCACTGAGGCTGGTCGTTCAATCACCTCACCAGCAGCTATCTTATTTGCCACATCCTCTGCTAAGACTCTAATCTTGCCCATTACTCTCACCCCCAATTTTTTAGTTGACAGTGGTTTACACGAAAAGTCTTGTTCTTTAGACTCGTAGGTACGGTATACAGTTTACAGTTAAGTTGAAAGAATATATGGTAATTTGTAAATTTTGCTTACTTATTACTCTTCAGTAGTCATTTATCTGTAAACTGTACACTATCCCTTCAGCTCTTCCTTTGCTTTCTGTTGTAATTGGTATAACTGATTCATCGCTTCTAAGGGATTTAAGGACATTATATCTAGTTTACTTAGCTTCTCCAAGACTTCACTCTGCTTAGTATTGAATAAAGCCATTTGAGCAGGGTTAGCCAGACTCTCTTTAATCTTCATCTCTGCTTTAATTGAATCTTCTTCCTGCTTCTCTTTACTATCTATATTATCTACTTTCTTTTCTTTAACTTTCTTCTGTTTATCTTTGGTAGTTACTTCTATCGTCTTCTCTTCTTGCTCCTCTAACTTTGCTAAAATCTCCTTAGAACGATCAATTACTAGCTTAGGGATACCTGCTCTTTTAGCTACTTCGATTCCATAGCTTTGATCTGCTCCACCAGGGATAATCTTACGCAAGAAGATTACATCTTCCCCCTCTTCCTGTACTGCTACATTATAGTTCTTAATCCCTGCTAACCTATCCTCTAATTCTGTCAACTCATGATAATGGGTAGCAAATAAGCTTTTAGCACCAATCTTCTCGGTATCACTGATATACTCAATTACTGCCCAAGCAATGCTCAAACCATCATAAGTACTTGTCCCTCGACCAACTTCATCTAAGATAATTAAACTCTTATTAGTAGCATTATTTAAGATATTGGCTACCTCATTCATCTCTACCATAAAGGTACTTTGTCCTGTAGTCAAGTCATCAGATGCTCCAACTCTGGTAAAGATTCTATCAACGATTCCAATCTCAGCAAATTCTGCTGGCACAAAGCTCCCCATCTGAGCTAATAAAGTAATCAACGCAACTTGGCGCATATAAGTAGACTTTCCTGACATATTCGGCCCAGTAATGATTGAGAAGCGTTCATCACCTTGGTCTAGATAAGTATCATTTGGGACAAAGACCTCTGTATCAAGCATAGCTTCTACCACTGGATGGCGGCCAGATTTAATATCTATTACTTCACCGTGATTGACCTTAGGTCTGACATAATTATTATTTAGAGCTACCTCAGCTAACGAGATTAAAGCATCTAACTGTGCTAAGATGTTAGCTGATTTTTGAATCCGATCAGTCTCAGCAGCGATTCTATCTCTGATATGGATAAATAACTGATACTCTAGCTCCATACTCTTCTCTTCTGCTCCTAAGATAATCGACTCTTTCTCTTTAAGCTCAGGGGTAATATAACGTTCACTATTACTTAAGGTCTGCTTTCTAACATAATCCTCAGGAACTGCATCTAAATTAGCCTTAGTTACTTCTATATAATAACCATGAACCTTGTTATGCCCAACCTTTAACGAGCTAATCCCAGTCCTTTGCCGTTCACGCTGTTGAAGTTGGATAATCCAATTCTTACCATTCTTCTTGGCATCTAAGTATTCATCTAACTGTTCATCATAGCCTTCCTTAATAATTCCACCTTCAGTAATAGTTGTTGGCGGCTTATCTTGGATAGAGCTTTCAATCAACTCTGTTATATCTGCTAACTTATCTAAATCTTCCTCTAACTCCTCTAACATACTACTTTCAAATTCCGCTAATGAAGCTTTTACATCAGGTAATATCTCTAAAGAACTCTTTAAGGCAATTAAATCTCTAGCATTAGCAGAGCCATAAATCACCTTCCCCATCAAGCGCTCGATATCATAGACCTGATTTAATAAATCCCTTAATTCTTCTTTTAGTAAGATATTCTTACTAATCTCTTCAACACCATCTAAGCGACGATTAATCTCTTCAACATCAAGTAGTGGTTGTTCAACCCAACGCCTTAACCTTCGTCCCCCCATTGAAGTTACCGTCTTATCGATAACCCATAATAAACTTCCTTTCTTACTCTTATCACGCATAGTCTTAACCAACTCTAAGTTCCGCCGTGTATTGGCATCTAAGACCATATAATCTATAGTAGCGTATGTAGAGAGTTGGTTGATATGCTTTAAACTCCTCTTTTGGGTCTCAATTAAGAAGTCTAAGACTGCTCCAGCTGCTTGAATAGCTAAAGGTAGATTTTCACAACCAAAGCCCTCTAAAGTAATTGTATCAAAATGGTCTATTAACAGTTCATAAGCCCGATCATAGCCAAAACTCTCTTTAATGTTTGTAATAATTGGATTGATTTGACTTCTCATAAAGCCCATAATCTCAGTAGATGAGCGGACTTTATCATCTAATAATACCTCAGCAGGATTGATTCTTGATAATTCATCAATTACCTTATTAGCAGCCTCTGCTCCATCTAATTGGGTCACTGCAAATTCCCCTGTGGAAACATCTACTAAGGAAAACCCATAACCCTTATCAGATCCAACAATAGCCGCTAAATAGTTGTTATTCTTCTCCTCTAAAATATTATTATTTACTACCGTTCCTGGAGTAATCACCCTGACTACTTCCCTTTTAACTAAGCCACTGGCTTGACTGGCATCCTCGACCTGTTCACAGATTGCTACCCGATAACCCTTCTCAATCAATTTAGCAATATAGGACTCCGAAGAGTGATAAGGTACCCCAGCCATTGGTACCTCATCCCCCTTTCCCTTATTTCTAGCAGTTAAGGTTAACTCAAGCTCCCTAGCTGCAATCTTGGCATCCTCATTGAACATCTCATAAAAATCTCCTAACCTAAAAAAGAGGATTGTATCTTGATACTCTTTCTTGATAGAAAGATACTGTTGCATCATTGGCGTCAATTTAGCCATATATATAATACCTCCTAAAACTTATCTATATTATTAAAGTTAATGTCGTTATCTACAAATTATTATTATAACATAAAGTAAGCTTATAATAAAGTATGGTCCAAAGTTCTATTTAGCTTTAGACGATATATCATCAATTAATTCTATCTTGAAATAATAAAGAGTAGCCAAATTGGCTACTCTTTAGCTCTCCTCTTTAGTTACAATTACATCATTACAATTTAAACATCTCTTATGTTGTACATTTTTTGAGCGTCCATCATCACCAAAGTAGACATTAACCAATTCATCTCCACACGCTTTACAATGTGTCATGATTTAATTAGACCCCCTCAAATTATCTGTTACTAATAAGTTTACTCTAATTCACCTTTAAAATTACTAATATTGAAAATATTTTTGATTTTATTAGTCATTCTCTAATTTCTGTTTAATCTTGACCTCCTCAATGCTATCAAAATGCTTTACTCCTAAACAATTTAAAAGCTCTGACTTATCTATCCCCATATTAGCTAACTCTTTTAATTGTAGTTCCCCATCCTTGATTAAGTATATCTCTTGATCTTCTTCTGAGATTTTAAAATTATCCACTTCTTCTTTATTTTTTATTTTTACTTCCTCTCTCTGCTTAAGATTAGCCGAATCTCTCAAACTCAAATATAACCTATCACTCTTATCTTCAACAAAAGCATAAAATATATCTTTGGTATTGTCAATCCCTCTCTTCTTTAACTTCTCTAATAACCACTCTTCACTTCTATTAACAAGCTTTAGATTCCTCTTTTGAATAATCCCATCAATAATCACTGCCATTGGAATCCCTTCATACTCCCGCTCAATATCTAAATCAGCCAAGGTAACAGGGCGAGCTGATGGTATCGGAATCACACTTACAGACCCTGTTGGTTCAAGTACAGCAAAATCTATCTCTGTCAACTTGGAATATCCCTCTGTTCTCAAAATAGATAGAAGTTGCAACAAAGAAAGGTGCTCCTTCTCTAAATTCTCCTCTATAATCTGACCATCCTTAATCAAGATACTTGGCTCACCTAATAAGAATCTATTCATTATTTGATTCAGGGATAACTTGGCAAAAATAATATAAAATAGAACCAAAGCAACTGCTCTAATGATTGTTGGTAGAAACTCTGTACTGATTAAAGGCTCTGCTACCACTGTCCCTAAGATGATAATAGCTACCAAATCATAAGGAGTTAATTGTACTATACTAGACTTACCCATTAAACGCATCAGACTGATAGTCAAAAGAAACATTGTAAAGATCTTAATAATAATCTGCAAGATAATCTCCTACCTTATAATAGTGATAAGTAGTAAGTAACTGGTAACTAGGGATTAATAAACCATCTTTATTGACCATAGCCCTATATTACTTAACTATATTTAAATTGCTCTGAATTAGTAAATTTTATAATTATTAGATTTATAATTAAAGAAATCAGTTCTATATTCTCAACATATTAATACTTAGATATAAAAAACTCTAGACATTTAAATGTCTAGAGTTTTATCAAATTTATAATTATTAACAACAACCGCCACTGCATCCACCAGCATGAGAACCACAACCGCCTTCTTCTCCAGCTAAAGCTGCAGAGATAACTTGATTAACAGTCTGCATTACTTGATTAAATTTATTTTGAGCATCCATAAAGTTCTTGATATCTTCATTCTCTTGCATTTTAGTTTGTAGTGCTGTTAACTCTTCTCTTACTTCATCAGTTGCTTCTTGACCATTCATAGTCATCATCTGTACCATTTGTTGCTTTTGTTGAAACTCTTGTAAGATTCCTTGAGCTTCTTCATTAGCTTGCATAGTGTCTTGAGCTACCAATAATTCCTTATATTCAGTAGATTCTACAATCGCATCTCCTAAATCTTTAGCTTTCTTCATAATTGACATAAAACTACACATCCCTTTTGATTATTTGCCACAGAGCCTTAATCGACTATTGTTCCATATAAAGTCCAGCTCTGTACCTTGTCTATTTTAACATTAACTAGTTGCCCTGTCAAATTCTTGTCACCCTCAAATATAACTATCTTATTACTAGTAGTTCTACCTGTTAAAGTATCAGGGTTATTCTTGCTCTCTCCCTCAACCAATACCTCTACTGTTTGATTGAGATATGGTTGATTCTTAGTCATACTGATTTTAGTCTGTAAATCAATCAATCTTTGTAATCTATCATTTTTGATATCATCTGGAACCTGCTCTTCCATCTTAGCAGCGGGAGTACCTGTTCTCTTAGAGTACATAAAACTATATGCCATATCATACTCTACTTTTTCAAATAAATCTAAGGTATCCTGGAAATCCTCTTCACTTTCACCTGGGAAGCCAACAATTACATCAGTACTGATAGCCGCATTAGGATTTTTGGCTCTAACCCGCTCAATTAAATCCATATATTCTTCACGAGTGTAATTTCTATTCATAGCTTTAAGTACTTTATTGCTTCCAGCTTGTACTGGTAAGTGGAAGTGATCACAGACCTTCTCCAACTTAGCTACAGCTTCAATTAATCTATCGCTACAGTCTTTTGGATGGGAGGTCATAAATCTAATTCTAGCTAGACCCTCAACTTCATTAAGGGCTGTTAATAAATCGGCAAAATCAGTCTTATTTTCAAAATCATTACCATAAGAGTTTACATTCTGACCTAATAAAGTAACCTCCTTAACCCCATCAGCAGATAGCTCTTCTACCTCTCTAACTATATCTTCAATTGGACGGCTCTTCTCTCTTCCCCTTACATAAGGAACGATACAATACGTACAGAAGTTATTGCATCCATAGATAGTAGTAACCCAGGCTCTGTGGTCATCAGTCCGTTGTACTGGCATATCTGGAATCAACTCTGTATTCTCATCCCAGACCTGTACTAATGGATTCTTCTGCTCTTTAGCTTGCTTCAATAACTCAGGGAAGTGGTGTATATTATGAGTACCAAAAACTATATCTACATGGCGATATTTTGTCTTAATCTCATTAACTACATCTTCTTGTTGCATCATACATCCACAGATTCCAATAATTAAATCAGGATTCTTTTCCTTTAATCTCTTAAGTTGTCCTACTTTACCATAGACCTTCAATTCGGCATTCTCACGTACACAGCATGTATTTAAAATGATAATGTCAGCTTCTGTTAACTCTTCAGTTGGACGATACCCTTCACACTCTAATACCCCTGCCAGTTTTTCTGAATCGTGCTCATTCATCTGGCAACCATAGGTTTGGATTAAATATCTCTTATCCTCTGCCATATTTATTTCCTCCTTTTGATAATACATCTCAATTTCTAAACTATAACATTATATATTATAACATAAACAGATTGATTTAAAAGTGATAAATAGAAAAAAGCTATTATTTATTATATGAAATTTTTCATCTAAATTAAAAGTGATTTTAAAAATAATCAACACCACTTTACAAGAAATTAGATAAACAAGTTACCTAAAAATAACAAAATCAGACACCTTAATCCTAGGAATAATAATCATATCAGAGAAAAATACACCTAGGAGGTGCCTGACTATGATTAATATTCCCAATAATTCAATAAACCAAACATTAAAACAATATTTATTAAAATATCGTTCTATTTTCACAAAACCAAGTTTTCAAATATTTCATTGGCTAGTATTGGCTATAATTTCTATGGAAGAAATAAGATCTATAAATTTTTTATATGATAATTTCATTAGTAAGTATAGCAATAAGGCTTTAAATTCTTTTTACTACTTTTTATCTTATACTAATTTCTCTATAGAAAAGTTAATGCTTTGTACTTTACGAATAGTACTTAACTTAATTAATGTATCCCAACGGGATACAACAATATTCCTAAGTATAGATGATACTTTACAAGCAAAGTATGGTAATAAATTTGACTGTTATTATAGGATTTTCGACCATACCAGTAGAACAGGAAGTTCTTATCTAAAAGGACATTGTTTTGTATCTCTAGTTATTAATATTCCTTTAAAACATAAGGGGCAAATTAGATATTTAAGTTTGCCAATAGGCTATAAACTCTATGATAAAAGTAAGAGTAAACTTGAATTAGCCTCAAAATTAATAGATACTGTAATGAATTTGTTGGAATCATACCAAGTTATCCTTTTATGTGACAGTTGGTACACTAAAGGTTCTGTTCTTAATACTGTTAGTTCTTACGATAACTTAGATTTAATAGGTGCAGTAAGAAAAGATACTGCAATTTTTGATTTGCCACCTAAACATAATGGAAAGCGTGGTAGACCTAGACTTAGAGGTGACAAATTAGATATTCATGCCTTTTCTTATGAAAAGGCTAATAAATATTTCATTTCTACTCGAAAGGTGATGACTAGACTCTTTAAAGTTCCAGTATATATTACAGTTACAACTAAAGATATTGATAAATTTTCTTCTACAAGGTTATTTATTTGTACTATTACTCCAGATGAGATTAATATTTTTAAAAATCACGATGTCGAAAAAACCAAATATGATAATACTGATTTTAAGCAAGTACCACTTTGTGCTTATAATATTAGATGGAATATAGAAGTTATCTTTTATCAGCATAAATTTTTCTGGTCTTTTGGCAACTATATGGTAAGAAATAAAAAAGCTATAGAAAGGTATGTTAATTTACTCGCCATTACTTATACTTTTGTTTCAGTACTACCATTTATAGACCTAAAATTTGAGCAATATAAATTTAAAAGTCCTCAAGTAATAAAAAGAACTATAGCTGATAGACTTACTAAGGAATTAATTTTTGATAGTTTCGTATCTTCACTCGAAAGTAGCAAAATTTATTCTAAGATTCAAAAGGCTGTTAATTATTTTTTAGAAAAAGATAAAGTTGCTTAGTCAAACTTATAAAGTGGTGATTTTGTTACTAAAATAAGATTTAAATTTTTCATTCATAAAATTTTCCCCTCTTAAATTATTTGAAGAATATAACAATATTAGCTTAAAAACTTTTAATATACTCTGAGCTAATCACTTTTTTGTATACATGCTTAAATTACAAACATATTTAATAGTTATCATTTCTGAACTCTTAATAACTTGGATTAAATTATAAAATTTATCTTTATTTCATTTATGTTTTAGATAATCTATTTTATACCTCTAAAATATTCTTGAAACTAAAAAAAGGGATAGTCATAGCAGCACAACCACCTGCTATCACAATTCCTAAAAGCAAAGCCCATTGTTTCCTTCATTCTCTTTCCCCCAACCCTCTTTTCTTTTAACTTCCTCCTGAACAGGCTCGACAGACCACTTCGCCATAATATAGAATTATTTCTAAATCTCATATAGTAAAATATATACCCCTATCTTTTATTTCGTTTTGTGGTATTATTTAAATTTAAATAATATCTTCTCCTCATATTAAAGATAAAATAAAACTATCATTTGAATAATATCACATTTTGTGATATTATTTGTGTATACACATTAATAAAAGGAGAGTTAATATTGAGTGATTTCGCTTCCAAATTAAAAAAATTAAGAAAAAAAAGAGGATTACGGCAAATAGACTTAGCTCAAGAATTAGGATTAAGTCAAACTACCATAGCTAACTATGAACAAAATAATAGATTTCCAAAACAAGAGATTTTAAATCAAATTGCAGGTTATTTTAATGTATCCCTTGATTATTTATTAGGTAGAACTAAAATGAAAGAAATTAGTTCAGATATTGATTCAACTATTGATATAGAAAATAAAGAAGATACCTTTATAAAGTTAAGAAAAAATTACTTTAATTTATTATTAAAAGGCAAGAAAAGAGAAGCAAGCCAATTAATATTAGGAGTCATCAAACAAGGAATAACAATTAAAGAAATCTACTTACATGTATTTGAACCTGCTTTATATGAAGTAGGTAAACTCTGGGAGAGAAATAAGATTAGTGTAGCTCATGAACATTATTTTACTCATGCTACCCTATCAATCATAGATCAACTCTATCCATATATAGAAAATAATCAAAAAAAAGATTACTCTATTGTCGCTGTAACATCAATTGGAGAGTCTCATTATCTTGGATTGAGAATGGTAGCTGATTTTTTTGAAATGGAAGGTTGGAATAGTTATTACTTAGGAATAAATACTCCTACTGATAGTATTATTAAATACATTGAAGAAAAAAAGGCTGATATCCTAATCATCTCAGCAACACTGCCCTTTAATGTTAATGGAGTTACAAATTTAATCAAGGCAGTAAGTTCTGCTAAAGAAATAAAAACTATAGTTGGTGGGCAAGCTTTTATGTACGATAAAAATTCATGGAAAAAGACTGGTGCAGATGCCTATGCTACTAATGCACAATCAGCTGTTGAAATAGCTAAAGATTTAGTAAATGATAAGACTTAAAATAAAAATTTAATTTGAATTAGATAAAGGAGGTGTGACAGATGGAATCTAAAACTAAAAGAGTCGTTAATATAGCTATTTTTGGGGTACTTTCTTTTTTTATTATGTTTTTTGAAATTAATTTGCCCTTTATGCCTTTCTTCTTAAAGTTAGATATTAGCGATACTGTACCTTTAATTGTTGGATTTATCTACAATCCTATTATTGCTATAGGTATTATTTTAATAAAAAACTTATTACATCTACTTATTTCCTCTAATCTAGGAATTGGAGAATTAAGTAACTTTCTTATTGGAGCTAGTTTAGTAGGTAGTAGTAGTTATTTATATAATAATCATAATCTTTCTATTCTCAAATCTTTAATTATTGGTAGCTTTGTTATGACAATCACAGCAGTAATAGTAAATTTAATAATTATTATACCTCTCTATGAAAATATATTAAATATTTCACTGGATAATATAATTAAACTAAGTCAACAAGTCAATCCATATATTAAAGATCTAAATAGCTATCTAATCTTTATTATTATTCCTTTTAACCTTATTAAAGGAGGTGTTTTAACTACTTTAACCTATCTTTTAAATAAGAAATTAGATTTAAATTATGTTAAAAACCAATAAAGACTATTAATTAACATAGGAGGGATTTAAGATGGATAAAATTTCTTTATATCAAAATATTTTTTCTGATTTAGAATCACCTGTGGAAGATTTGCGAGGAGATGTTAGTGATAATAAGTTACGTTCTACTTCTTTAAAATTCGAATCTGACATACCTAAGTTAGAGAGAATGTGTTACATTATGGAACAAGTAGTACTTAAAAAGAAGGTAGCTGCAACAGTCTATGCTGGGTTCCAAAAAATTTCTAGAGCACGTGCTATATGGGACCGTTTTCTAAAAATAGCCGATAATGTAGATAAAGTCTATATCTTTGGTGAAAAAGATGATAATTTAAAGTCACATCCTAACATAGAATTTATTTATCTACCTAAGAGACATCCCTTAATTAGAGAATGGTTTCTAGTAATTGACCAACCTTTAGCTAAATCAATGATGGTAGCCTATGATTTGGATGGATTTGGTATTTATAAAGATGAAAAGAAGAGAAATTTCAAAGGTGCTAAAAGTGCACATCCTAGAGTTGTAGCCAAAGCTAAAGATATACTTGATAAATTTATAGAATCATATTAAATAAGAGAAAATAGTCGTAAGTTATGAGCTATTAACTTAAGAACAAAAGTCTTTAATTCTGAACTCAAAACTTACGATTTTTTATACTATAGTCAACATTAATTCTTCACTTACTATCATTTCTCTTTAAAAATAAATTATAATTTTTATCTCGGCTATCACTACTATAAAGTCATACTATATAAATATAAGGGATAGTCATAGCAGCACAATCACCTGCTATCACAATCCCTAAAAACCACGCCCGTTCCAGTCCTTCCAAGCAAGATATCTACAACCTGTTAACACAGAACTCCCGTATCTATCCTGCTTTCCAGGACTTACACTCAGCTAAGAGCATCTCCCTCCCCAGCCAGCATAAAAACCATGCTAGCTATAAAGACAATAAAATTACTACTTCTACCTCAACTATTCTGCACTTTTCGCAACCCCATTGTTTCCCTCATCCCCTTTCCCCCAAACCCCCTATCCCTTTAACTCCCTTCCTGAACAGGCTCAGCAGATCACTTCGCCAATTACGGTTGCATTAAATAGGGGACAGGGAAGATTGAGAGACACGATTTGAGGCGATGAGAAATGACACATCAGTTTCTCATCTGTCCTCAGGTTGCTTCCGGGAGATAAAACCTTAAAAATCCAACCATATTCATAGCACGATAGTATCTCGTAATCCTGCTAATTATATGCTTGCAGTCGAAAACATCAAGGACTACTCATACTTGCGTTCCTCCTTGACCTTTTCTCCTTACAGCATCAAAAGAAATTGCTGGTTGTGAGGATAATATGTTCGGGAATAACTTATGTTATATACTTAATATTTTTTATCATAACTTTGCATTATTTATTGAAACTCTGCATATCTTTAGCATAATATAGGCATACTAGTAGTATACAAATAACTTAATTAAGGCGGTGGTCTTATGCAGAAACATCAACAATTATCATTAGATATTCCTCCCACAGAATCAGACTATATTAATAGAATCGACTCTATGATGAAGGAGCTAGACAGAGAAATCAGACAATATCCAGCAGATTCCTTAGAGAGAATTCAACTATTCTTTGAAAAAAGGAGACTATTACGAATTAAACAGAGAATAGAGCGAGAAGGAATATATAATTAATCCCCCTCGCTCTATTCATAATACTAATTTTGCCATCCCTTATCCCTTGCTCTTAGAAAATCCTAAATCCAATCTCTCGTTAATCTCTTCTAAGGACCAGCCCATCTGTTTAAATTTATAAGCAGCATCTACCTTCTCATTCAAATTCTCCTGTAACGCTTTAACTATACTGGTATCAGCCTTAATCTCTACATTATCACCAAACTCTTTAGCTAAGCTCTTATTTAACGTATCTAATACATTCTTTAGATAAGAAATAATACCATCTAACCAGAATATCTTTCTCGCTGTCTCAATATTAGATAAAGTAGCCTTATCATAAATTCCCACCATTGGAAGAGGAACCTGAAAGATAGAGCAAATATCCTCCCTAGTCATCTTCCTTGACTCGATAAAATCCATCTCAGTAGGGCTTAAGCTCATCGGAATATACTCCACTTCATTCCCCAAAACCCACGGTCCACACCCTTTAGCACTATACTGCTCCCTCACATGCTCCTTAGCTTCCTTATATTGAGCACCTGTTAAATCATGCTTAAAAGCAAAGACCCCCTCAGTGATAGCTCGATTCTGCATCGTAACCTTATTCCATTTTATAGCTTCCACATCAGTATCTACAATCATAGCAGCAACCTGTAATGGACTCATCCCCCAATAAGGATTAGCAGGATCAGTAAACATATCATGAATTATATCCTTAGCTTCTAATCTCTCTATTCTATCCCCAATATTATACTCATAATGACTAATAAAAGTCGCTTGGTCAGGAACAGGACTGACCTTATCGGGGTTAAGAGGAAATAACTCTACTGGCAATCCTCCCTTACTATCCAACCTAACTATTTGAATAATCGAATTCCCCCAAGATACAAATGAGCAGCCATCCGCTCCATAATATCCTGCATACTATAAAAAGGATGAGGGTCATCCAACAACACCTGTAAAAGATGCTCTGGGTTATACTCCCCATCCTCATAAATCTTTAATGGTATACTAGCCACAGCCTTCATAATCCGATAAACACAAGAATAAACATAAGTCGATACCTTAAACCCTTCATTAATAGCCCTTTCAGTATTCCAATCCTTAAACTGTGGCTTACCAATTCTATAACTAGGCATTAATCTCGGACGATTAGCATTAGCTTCAACCTGTAAACCCTTTGCTACCTTCTTAAAAATATTAATAATCATCACCTCCTAATCTTCTTTTTCCTCTAAAGACAGCATATATAATCTATCAACCATAATTTTGAAGATAAATCTATATCCTACTACTCCTAATAATAATAACCCACAACTTAACTTCCATATCCAAAAACCATATAAATCTACAAAAGCCAAGGTAGTTAACCCCCAACCTATTAGCCAAGCTAAACAAAGTAATATTTCTTTGATATATTTTTTAAATACTCTCACCTTAATCACCTCAATTTATATCTAAATATCAAATAAAAAAGCACACCTCTTTAATGAGATATGCCACTGATGAAGATTAATCTTTAATGACTAACCATACTATCTTAACATTCCTTTAATCTATTAAAATTTATAGCCATAAGCTTATAACCTAAATTTGGTAAATCAAGTAATTCATTATTTATCTATCCTATTATCCTCTTCCAATAATGTCTCAAAAGCAAATATAGCCACCTCTATTTGCTTATCACTAGGTTCCCTTGTAAACAATTTATCCTGAAACCAAGCAGATAACTTATAAAAAAGAGATATACCTAATACTTTCTCCCCCTTCTTAATTTTAAAAATTTCATAGCCTAGTGAATAACCTAGGATTATATTTATAATCATAAACCCTCTATAGAAGAACAACGATAAAAAAGAGCATGTTATCCAAAAAGCTAAAAAACTAGTACCGCATCCATAGGCTACTCTGCTTGCTCTTCTAACCTTCTCAATAGATAAGTCTTTATGATCATAATAAGCATTAATTGTCTTATGCTCAGCACCGTGAAATTCATGAGTTAATTTTAAGAATTTTAAATGATTAATTATCTCTTTAATAGATTTTATCGAAAGTATTATTAAAATTATAATAATAAAGATATTTAAAATCACAAAAACAATCTCACTTTTTGTACCATCTGGATCATTGCTAATTAAGCCACTAATTTTATCATAATTATTATTAATTAAATCAACAAACAAAGTAATTATAAAAACTACAATTAGTTCAATATTATATCTAAATAAATCATAAAAACCTCTAATAAAAGGAATTTTCTTAATAAATCTTTCACCTTTAAAAAGTATTTTTTTCTTTACAGCAAGATTATCTTCTATTTTTGTATTAAATTCATCATCTTCATTAATTGTAACAGTAACAGTTTTATGTGTAGATGAAAACCGAACTCCATTATGTAATGCACTTCCCCCAGTAAACTCCATTAGACCATCTCCCTGTTAAAAAATTATAAAAATAAAAATTAAATTTAATCAACATAATTTTGATTTTGAACTTCTATATTATTAACAACTATTTCTCCATAATCCACCATATCCCTCCAAAAATATCATCTTATGTTTTTATTTATCTTCTTTTATCTGGGACTAAAAAGTTCTTGTTTTTAATCTTCACTATCCTCTATCCCTTATCCTCTGCTCTTTATTTTCTAACGGTCTTAACTGTAAACTGTACACTGTAAATTGATCTTTTACACTCTCCCTATCCTCAACTCAAATCCTTCATTCACCATCTCAGCTAATCCAGTAGTAGCATCTGGTCCATCATCATTTCTATTTCTCCCCTCTTTCTGATAGCTATTCATTGACTCATAATACTTAGCCCATCTATACCTCCAATCCTCAGAGAAGTAAATGTGATTTATCACAAAGCTACTATTCGCTATTATCCTCGCCTTCTTATTCTTACTCTGATGAAACCATTGAATATCAATACTCCTTTTTCTGTAATATTCCCATAATATCATTTCAACATTTCTAGCAAAACCACGACCACCATTATTACTCTCAATTTTACAGTAACTCACCTTATTTCTTACCAATAACTCAGCAGTCTGAGATTCTGTAACCTCCATTCCACCCTTAGTATAAAGAATATCAATTATATAAACCTCTCCCTCATACTCTACTCCCACAATAGCACATAAATAATCATTACCCTCATCAGCTGTATCAACATAACAGATAATCCTCTCATAATTCTCAGGTAATTTATCATAAGTTTGAAAATACTTATATAATTTACCCTTCTGATCTATTGGCTCCTGATGATAATTTGCTCTGAATATCTCTGGCACCATATTAACTCTCACACTCTCATAGCTCTTCTCTGATAACAAACCAGAGCATAGCATTTCCCTTCTTAATCTTACTCTCAGGAAAGATATCCTCATAAACAATCTCATGGGGATAGGTCTTAACCTCCATAATTCCATCCCTTGTATATATAGAAAAATCAGTGGCAGCATCATTATAGCTACAGGTGATAATCCTATTACTCTTCTTCCTACCCAATACCCATTTACAGAAATTAATTAAGGTTCTAGATTTCCCATGACGAGAAGGCATATTCATCACCAGCTTAGTATAAACTTTGCCCTCTTCATTAACTAAATTTCCCTCATATAACTTCTGCAAAGTACCACACAATAGCTTCCAATGCCACCTATGTTCTTGATAAAACTCTGGACAGATAGTCTTACAAAACTCTCATAAGTTATTTCTGAAATCTCTAATCTTCTTCTCCCGCTTAAGAACTAATAACCTCTCCAAAGCCTCAATCTTATCCAGCTCATCGTCTATCTCCTCTGGTTGAGCCGACTTCATAATATTATTAATCATATTAAGCAACTTAGGGTTAAACTTATCCTTTAGTTCATTTAATCTCTCATAATAAATTGATTTAAAATTTTCCTCCTCTAACCACCTATATAGCTGCCTTTTACTAATGTCACACTTTTTTGCTATTTCAGCCTTAGTAAACTCTCCTGAAATAAGTAAGTCTATAGCCTTAAGTTGATCTTGACTCAATCCTTCATTTTCGATATCTGTAACACTTTGTGCCTTGTTTTGGTGCTGCTAGCAATACCACTTACCTTCAAAATCTATCTCTATTTCCTTTTCTCTAGTGCATCTAGAACCACCACTCTTATTACCACTACATTGAATTATTTTAGTCTCTTCTTTATCCATTTATTGACAACATCCCCTTTTAAGAATAGGATATATATTACTGAAAAACAAAAGAGCCAAAAGCTTTTAAGCTCTTGACTCTTTTTAATCTTATCCCTTGCTGTTTGAACTTATAGTATTATATCAATGATTTAATTCTTATGTCTTCCAAATTTATATCACTTTTAATTATTAATTTGCGACTTTATTATTGCCATTCAAAACCTTTATTTCTTTTATAATTCCATCCTTTATTAAAGAATTTACACAATAAAAATCTTTAAATACTCCTCTATTTTACTAGCCTTAGGCTTTTTTTATTTATTTAATTTAATCATAAGCATGCTACATAAAAAATCGCAGATCTGGATTAAATATCTCTTATCTTCTGCCATATCTATTTCCTTCTTTTGATAATACATCTCAGTTTAACTATGATAACATTATTTATTAATACCATAGAACTACTGATTTGAAAGTGATAAATAGAAAAAAGTCACTGAATCTAATTATATAGAAATCTTTATAAAAGACCTTTATATTTATTTAATCATTATTATCTAAATTATAGAATATTATACTCATAAAATTTCTCTGTTAGGATATTATAATAAACTATTAATAATTAAATAAATTTAATTAAAGAAATTATATCTTTTCATTCAACATCAAGCAGGAGTTAAATAAACTTTACAGAAAGAATAATAAGAACAGACTATACATGGGAGAGTTTTAAAATGAAAATAATAAGTTATCAGAAATTATTAAATAAAAAATCAGTAATCTATGTTGATGTCCGAACACCAACTGAATTTGCTGAATCAACGATTCCTGGGGCGGTCAATATCCCTATCTTTACTAATGAAGAGAGATCTGAAGTTGGAACTATCTATACTCAACAGAGTCCAGCTGCAGCTAGATTGTTAGCAGTGGATTTGGTATCACCTAAAATCCCTAAAATCATTAGAGAGATTAAAGAATTAACCGAAAATTATCAGCATGTGATAATCTTTTGTGCTAGAGGTGGCATGAGAAGTGAAAGTATTGCTACATTTAGTGAACTAGCAGGTTTTGAGGTGTATAAACTAGAGGGAGGATATAAAGCTTATCGTAACTTTATTTTAAAAGAATTACAAGACTATCAATTGACAGCTAAGCTATTGGTAATTCACGGTTTTACTGGTATTGGTAAGACAGATTTATTATATAAATTAAAGGATGCTGGGATAGCAATAATAGACTTAGAGGGGTTAGCCAACCATCGCGGCTCTGCTTTTGGTAGCATTGGTCTTGGTCAGCCTAGAAATCAGAAAATGTTTGATTCCTTATTATGGGAAAGGTTAGAAGAAATAAAAGATAGTAAAGTCGTTGCTATTGAAGCAGAAAGTAAACGAATAGGAATATCAACCTTACCTCCTTTTTTATTGGAAGCAATGAATAATGGTCTCCATACTTTAATTAAGAACCCACTGAACAGCAGAATCGATAGAATCATTAATGAATACAGAGGGAACTATGATCAAGATGAAGAACACTTTCTACAAGCAACCTTAGAGGCTATAACTTGTATAAAGAAGCATCTAGTTAAAAAGATTGGTAACAAAGAATATAATAAATTAGTTAATTACTGTGAAAATGGAAAACTAGAAAAAGTGGTTGAAATTCTCTTAACTGAGTATTATGACCCACTTTATCTACATTCCCAGAATAAATGTGATTATTTTGATTTAGAGATTGAAGAAGATGATTTAGAGAAGATTAAAGAAAGAATAATTGAATTTATAAACAACTAAAATCGATCTGCATTAATCAAAGTTATATAGGTATATTAACGCGTTGTGCTAATAGATGAAATTTATATGGATGTATTTACCAGTGAATAGAAGTAAAAAGAATACCTTAGAATAATAATCACATTTATTTGTAATTATTATCCAAATATTAACTCTTTAATTCGACCGATATTAATTGTTCTTCCAAGAGTTTTATTAATGAAATAGCCTAGATTATGTGCTAAAACTTTAACTTTAATTTTAGTCGTTAATCCCCAAAGTGATTTTGTGAGTACATTTGATATATTGAATTGTTCATCAAGTTGAGAAAAAGACGTTTCAACCCTTCTCCTAACCTTTGAGATTATTTTTTTAAATGCTTTTGGGTGCGGATCTTTACTATTCTTTCGTTTTATAGGGATAAGATCAATATTTTTCTCATCTTTTAAGATATCATTTAAGTCATTACTGATATATCCTTTATCTCCTATAATTTTTAAAGAATGATATGGCGAAGTTAGTTCCCATAGAGTTTCTCTATCATCTACATTAGCTGGAGTTAAATTAAAATCAGTAATATATCCATTTAAAGTAACAAGAGCATGTAGTTTAAAACCAAAATAAGTTTCTTTTTTAGATGCACAATTACCATATTCAGCTTCGCTGAAAGTTTTATTAAAATGTGCTCTCGCAAATTCACATACTGGAATAGGCATACTATCTACAATTCTATAATTATCATACTGATAATTAAGAATTAGAGTTAATTTTTTTCGTATTTCATCTAATACAGCATGTAAATTCCTAAGTGTTCTATTAAATCTAGTTCTATGGCATACTTCTGGAAATAAATCCTTTAGATTCTTTTTTACAAAATTAAACCACGATTTTTCAGAATCAATAGTAAGTGATTCACCTACAATACTGATAGTAATTATCTCACTATCAGAAAGGATTGCTTTATCAATATTACGGCGTTCTTTAATATGTGTTGGGGTTACTTCTTGATAAATGTCATCAATTATAACATAAATAATAGTAATAAAGTCTCTTAAATTTTCAATTTCTATGGTATAATAGTTATTGGACTCCAGCATATGTTATCCTCCTATTTTAAATATTGGTTGTATTTATTATAGGATAACATCTTTTGCTGGGGTTTTTCTATTTAAATTTAACTAGCACAACGCGTTACATTAATGTTACCTATTCCTGTGAGAATAATACCTTTATTTGAATTTATGAAACAATTAAATTGGGGAAATAGTTTTTTAGCCTTAACAGTCCCCTTCCTAGCCAGTGCTACAGGAACATTTTTATTCAGACAGTATTTTATGAACTTTCCTGAATCTATTGTAGAAGCAGCTAAGGTTGATGGAGTAGTACCGCTAAGGTTTCTATTTCAAATCTTAGTTCCCATGTCTTTAAATACTATCGGTGCCTTAGCTCTAATTGAATTCATTTATGTCTGGAATCAGTACTTATGGCCATTAATTATTATGACTTCTAATCAGAAGCAGGTGGTTCAGATTGGTCTAAAATCACTAATAGGAACTGGAGACCAAGGAACAAATTGGTCTGTAGTCATAGCTGGTGCTGTAATTACTTTATTACCTCCATTATTAATCTTTATCCTACTCCAAGAACAATTTATGAAAGATTTTGCCTTAAGTGAAAATAAATAACCGTATTATTAAGACTTATAATCAAATTCAAATATGTCTTTAATTAACCAAAAAATTAATGGACCTAATTAGGTCCATTAATTTAAAAATCCCAAACTATAGGTTTAGACTTTTTATTATTTTTATCATCTTTTGATCCATCATCTTTCTTCTCCACTATTGGCTCACTTTCAATTTTTTCTTCTATCTCTTCACTCTCTTCTGCTATATCTTCTGTATTATCGTTATTACTCTCTACTATCTCTTCCTGAAAATCTTCAACTTCATCTATAGTCTTTAATGATACCTCTTGAAACTCATCACTAACCTCTTTTAGATCAGATTCAGCTGATAATCTATTCTCTAAATCTAGTTCCATAAACCTCTTTCCTATTGGTGTTAATTTTAAATAAACCCTTCTTCCCTCTTGGTTAGCTTTAAGAAAGAGCCCCTCTTCTAACTCACTTATCACCTTATTCATTCTATGCTTGCCAAACCTAGTAACCTCCCACAAGTCTCGTATAGTTATTTCCTTGTTACTCGTAAATAGATCTAAAGAACTTCTTAATGTATTAACCGACTCTTCTGATAGTTCAGATGATAGTACCTTAATACAATTATCACATAATTTCATAGCTACTCCCCCTTTTCTATATAAAATATATTTAAGGAAAAGGAAAAGTATACACAACTATCAAATTAGATTTAAAATCTATTAGAAAAAATAGATTGATATAACAGAATCTCAATTTTGATGAAGGAGAGCCACATATAATATAGAATAACTACATAGTAATAGTCTTATTTAATTGAACCATCTAATAGTCTTTAAGATTTATAAAGGAGTGTATTATATGAAACAAGCAGAGAGAACAAGGATAGGAAATAGAATATCAAAGATTACAATCTTTTGGAATCTATTATTATCGTTTATTAAATTACTAGCAGGTATCATAGGAAGAAGTAGTGCCATGATAGCTGATGGAGTCCACTCATTATCTGATATCATTAGTACAGTTGCTGTTATGATTGGTCTACATATGGCTCAAAAACCAGAAGATGATGATCATCCATATGGACATGAGAAGATTAAACCAGTTATTGCAAAGATTCTTGCCACAATTTTATTTATAACTGCACTAGGAATAGGTTATGATGGCATCCACAGAATCAAACTAGGTACTTATCAGACTCCAGGAATGGTTACCTTATATACTGCCATCTTATCCATCATTATAAAAGAATGGATGTATAGATATACTATTAAGGGAGCGAAAAAACTAGATAGCTCAGCTTTATTAGCAGATGCTTGGCATCATCGTTCTGATGTCTTTTCATCTATAGGTACTCTTATTGCAATTACAGGGGCCAGATTTGGCTATCCAATATTAGACCCCATAGCTTCATTGGTTATCTCACTTTTAATCATCAAGGTATCCTTAGAAATTTATAAACAGTCTATCAATCAACTTGTTGATTATGCTGGTGATAAAGATACCATTGAACAGATTAGGGCTGATATATCAGTAGTTAAAGGAGTTATTGAGATAAATACGTTAAAGACCCGAATACACGCAAATAAAATTTATGTAGATGTGGCAATAGCTGTTGATGGTAACCTATCGGTAATAGAAGGTCATCAGATTGCCAGAAAAGTACATGACAAAATTGAGGATAATAATACCTATAAAGTAAAACACTGCATGGTTCATGTCGACCCTTACCACCAAGGTAAGATTAGTTAATATAATACAATTTATTTTAATATCTACACTTGATAATTTAATCAAAATTAAATATAATAAAGTATCTACAAAAACATTAAAGAGGAGAATCAGATGGATAATAAGAAAAAATCTATAACTGTTGAGGAGATTACTAATGCTATTTTGCATGGGATTGGTCTAGGTTTAGCTATTGCTGCCCTTGTCGTCTTAGTCGTCCTAGCCACCATCTTTGGAGATGTATGGTACATAGTCAGCTTTAGTATTTATGGTTCTACATTAATCATACTCTATCTTTCTTCTACTCTCTATCATAGTTTTCCTAAAGGTAAGGTAAAGGATATCTTTCGTATATTTGATCATGCATCAATCTATTTATTGATAGCAGGAACTTATACACCTTTGACCTTGGTTGCCTTAAGAGGACCCCTAGGCTGGACTATCTTTGGTATCGTTTGGGGAATAACTGTCTTGGGAATTGCTTATAAGATATTCTGGATTGGACGGTTTAAGATATTTTCAACAATCTTATATATAATCATGGGGTGGCTGGTTATATTTGTGATTAAACCCTTAATAGCTGTTTTAAATGTAAATAGCATAGTCTTTTTAGTAATTGGTGGAGTACTCTATACTGTAGGAACCATCTTTTATGCTTGGAATAAGATGAAGTACAATCATGCTATCTGGCATCTCTTTGTTTTAGGAGGAAGTATCTGCCACTTCTTTACTATATTATTCTTATTACCTCGTTAATATAATCTCACTTTACCTTTATCAGATTGGAGAATAGCCATAGATAGTAAGTAATTAGTAATTAAATAAGAAAGCAGTAGGGTTAATACCCTACTGCTTTTTCATTGAACTACTATAATTCTATAATAGTTCAATTATTCGGTGGTTACTATAATTCACTATAACCTATTAAAGGCTGCTTCTCTTCTAAACTCTGCTTTTCCTTTGAGTGAAATAATAAATACATAATAACCACCTCCATTAATATTCTGTCCAAATCAAAAGTTATTAAACCAGTAATTTATTCAGAATATTATTGAGCAGATATATCTTCTATACCTACTGCTGCTGAGCCATCATCTCTTCTACCTTCTCTACTGCTCTTTTAACTAACGACCCAGCTTCCCGGGTGGTTATATTACCCCAATCACCATCCTTGACCTTGTCAGCAAACCCTAACTCCTCAGCCAATTCATATTTAGTTTTATCGGACATAATTGTTTTACGTCCCATTGGGAAATCCACCTCCATTAATATTATGGTCAGTTAAAACAAATAATAAGCTGGTAAATAATTGAACTAACTAAGATTAACTCTCTCCCTAAACCTAAACTAATGCCTATCTTATATTAAATTTACTAGCAATACCTAATCATCACACTCTTTCTATAAATATTACATTTATAAACTGATAGATATCATTTATAATAAAGATAGCAATCAATAAATTTAGACACTTATCTTCTATAATATTCATTTGCAAATACATAGGGTTAATTTAAAAATCCTAAGAAATAGAAAGGAAACTAGCTTATGAAGAGAATAATAATCTTAACCTTAATAATTACTGCAACATTCACACTATCAGCCTTTGCCCAAGACAATAATCAATTTGGAATCTCTGGAGGATTACTTAAAACCTTAAACGACCATAATTTAAGAGCTATTATCTTTACTTACAAAGATGATGGTGCTAATATCTTCTTACCATCTGAACTGAATCTGACTACAGCCAAATCAACTAAAACAAGTTCTATAAAAGATTATAATCTAATAAACTTCTCCTTCTTTAAAGAGTTAACTATTGGAAGAGGAGAAAATTATATTGGTTTTGGAATTAAATCTTTAGACAAACAAGAGGATAGTGCAGATACTAGAGGTTACGGGATACCTATATCCTTTAGAACTATACAACCATTACATGATAAGATAAACTTTAATGGTGATATTTCTATATTTCCCTTTGGTAAATATGATGTCACTACTAAAGATATAGAGTTTGGAGGAAATTTTTCAGGCTATAAACTCAACTTAGCTATTAGAGGGCAATTAACTGATACCTTTAGTATTAAAGGTGGGTATTTAAGAGAAAAATACCATTTTGGTGATGATCAAAGTCAAGCTATAGCTGGCTATAATGAAGGGTTACAGGGATTATACTTTGGGGCTGAAATTACATTTTAAATCTAAAAAAGACCTATCTTGCATGCAAGATAGGTCTTTTTACGTGCCTTTTACTAATAACTATTATCATTGTAGCTTAATTTTAATCTTTGATAACAATCCCTACTTTAGCTATTAGTAATCTAAAATTATTAAAGGGAATATGATATTAATCTAGAATATATCTTTCAAGTAAGATCAACCACTAAATTACATTAATATCACAGGAGGGATTTAATTGGTAGAAAGAATAGCATTAATTGCCCATGACAAAAAGAAAGATGATTTGATTGAGTTTGCTCAAAATCACGAGCCAATACTAAAGAAATATGAGCTAATTGCTACTGGAACGACTGGGAGAAAGTTAAATGAAAATACAAATCTGCAGGTTATTAGAATGGCTTCAGGACCTTTAGGTGGTGATCAACAGATTGGAGCACAAATAACTAATGGTTTATTAAAGGCAGTTATATTCCTACGTGATCCTTTAACTGCACAACCTCATGAGCCTGACGTTAGTGCATTGCTTAGAGTCTGTGATGTCCATAATGTACCTTTGGCTACAAATTTGGCAACTGCAGACATGATTTTAGAATCTTTAAAAAATGAATAATTCTTCCTTAAAATCATGGAGTATATTCCATGATTTTTTAATATTATCCTCACCTTTATTTTACATAAATCCCTAATATTAAAGATAACAATAAAATCTTAATTATAATAAAATAATAAAAAACTAAATAAAAGGAGGCAGAAACTCATGCCAACTAATACCAATGATGGTTTGAACAATGAATACATATCTAGACTATTAGTTATTATTCTCATTAGACTATTAGTAAAGGTTATTCCCATTGATTTACCACCCTTCCCTTGGCCATCAGTAGATAAAAAGAATAAATAATTAATGTCATTATATGCTTCTCCATATATGACCTAAAACAAGGTTATATATTTTACTGATCATTTACCATAATCAAACTTTAATTTCACTTTCAGTCTAAAGTTGGATGATTATACTATCTATTCACAAACCCTTATGATATAGTAATTATTAATATAAAATATTATTTATTGTAATCATTCTAATAAAAAAGGATTATATGATAAAATATCATATAATCCTTTACTTTATAATTTTTAATAACTTATATCAAGACTATAATCTCCATTTCCACTATAAGAATATGCCCTTAGAACATATTGACCTGTAACAGTTGGAAAATAGGAGAGGTCTTCTTGTCTTTTTGTATCTATAGATTTTGCAACTTGATTTCCAGATGGGTCATATAAATATAAATCATAGTCTGTATAATCATCTAACATAATTAGATTAACAGCTATCGGATAATCTAATGTATCTACATTAATATTATATTCAATGTAATCACCACTACCAGATAAATAATTTTCATCTACATAGTGACTTGGCTGAGTAACTCCTACACCATATAAGCTCCCAGCAAATTTTACAGCTTCATAAGTATCAAGGCGTCCTGCTCCATAGTCAATATCTTTTCCTGCTACTCCAAAGTCAACACTTGTATTCATAATCTTACTCTTAATTTCGGTCGGAGTTAAAGCAGGATTAGAGTCTAGCATCAATGCTACTGTACCAGCTGTATATGGAGTAGCCATTGAGGTTCCACTCATTTCAGTGTATCCACTAGTAGTATTAGCTTCAACACTCATCACATAATAACCAGGTGCAGATATATCTGGCTTAACTCTTCCATCAGCTGTAGGACCTCTACTAGAGAAATAAGCCTGATAATATCCACCCTCTCCTACATCTGCCATTGCTCCTACAGTAATTGCTTTTTCAGCTGCCCCTGGTGTGCCAATAGTATAATTACTGGGTCCTTCATTTCCAGCCGCTATTACTGATACCAATCCAGCATCTGCTGCTTGATTAACTAACATAGATGTTGAGTCTGTACCATCAGAGCTTCCAGCAGCACCTAAGGACATACTAAGAACATCAATTCCATAAGTATCCTTATTATTGATACACCATTCAATTGCAGCATCAATATCACTCATAGAACCACTACCTCTTGCATCTAATACCTTAAGACCAATTAAAGCAGCACCTGGTGCTACACCTTTATAAGCAGTATTTCCTTCACCAGTACCAGCAATGGTACCTGCACAATGGGTTCCATGACCATTATCATCATAGGGTTCAGTTCTATTCTTTCTAGTCCAATCTTTAAAATAAAGTACCTTACCTTCATCCAAATCTACATGGTTAGCATCAATACCAGTATCAATAACAGCAACTACTACATCATCTTTGCTATAAACACCTAAGTTACCATCTCTATCTCCATCATACCCGAAATCAGAACTTACCTTATCTGCTCCATACCAATATGTAGCATCATCATTATAAGCTTTGACTTTTCCATCTAATTGGACATGCTTAACCATTGGCATATGGGATAAAGCATTAATCTGCCCTTTATTTAGCTTACCAGCGAAAGCATTAATATTTTTATAATTATATTTAAGATCAAAAGCACCGATCTTTGCCTCTATAGCTTTCTTAGTAAAATTTTTATTAAAGACTACAATTATATCCAATTTATAATTACCTTTAATCTCTGCTAATTTTTCTTCTAAATCTTCAAAAATCTTATTACCATTCTTATCACCAACTAATTTAGTTCTTCCCTTCTTCTGAGCAAAAGCTCCTACACTACACAATAAAACAAACACCAACATCATAACAATAATTCTTCTCACTACTAATACCTCCTAAAGATATTTGGAATTTATTATAACTCTTATCATGAAAGATAAGTAATTATAACCAAGGTGTTGAACAACTAAATTCCTTAACTAATTATTAAAGGTATAGATCAATAATAACATGATAATTGGTATCATTGTCTAAATTATAACTTAATTTTCCTCAAGAGTCAACTACAATCCAGTTTCGTTAACACAAACATAACATATAAATGTTAAATTCTTATAGACTTATTCTATTAAAACAACTAGAAACTGAACAATTAATTGCTCAGCCTTTCAATTGATTTTTAATCCCACCTTACTCTTAAAAAGATGGGGATTCAGCTTTAAATTCATACATCTATATAAATAAGTAAATGAAAAAACAACTAACTTATTATTAATAATTAGCTTCCTCACTTTAAATGTATAAAATAAATCACTTTGAGAAAAATTAACTATATATAAACAAGTTATTATCGATATAAAAACTAATTCCCTTACCAAGGAGGAACATTAATGTATGAAGACAAGCTATTAAAAAAGGTTGCTAGCAAATGCCCCGAATATGAAGCAATCACAGTAGCTCAAAACTTTGGTGCTTCTATCTTAAATAATTTAGAAGCCTTAGAAGAAGCTAAATGTGACCTTTGTGTTAATTGGGATGATAGCCATTGTGATATCTTCCAAAAACACCATGAAAAATATTTATAAATTGAGTACTTATAGTCTAACATACCATTATTAGCTTAAACACTATTATTTCTTATATCACTTTTTGATAAATCTTTTTTTACTAAAATTATAGTAAATTAAAAGAGAGGATGGTCACCCATAACCATCCTCTCTTTTAATTTACTTATTCACAACATCAGCAAACTGATCATTAATACGATACTTCTCTGTCAAAGCTGTTAATTTATTTATTATGTCATCAGTTAACATATCTTTTTTATATCTCCATTGCCAATTACCTGAGGAAGCACCAGGTGTATTCATTCTTGCTCCACTATCTAAAGACAATATATCCTGTAAAGGAGCAATAGCCATTACAGCTATTGAAGACCAAGCAGCTTCTATTAATCCCCAACAGATATTACTTGCTTCTATATCTAGATACTCTTCAACATAATTCTTAACATCAGTAGATAAATTTAAAAACCATCCCAAAGTGGTATCATTATCATGGGTACCTGTATAGACAATACAGTTTTCATCATAATTATGTGGTAAATACTTATTTTTCTCTCCAGTATCAAAAGCAAATTGTAAAATCTTCATACCTGGAAATTCAAACTCATCCCTTAACTCTTCTACTTCATCAGTAATCAATCCTAAATCTTCAGCAATAATAGGTAATTTACCTAACTTGTCACGTACAACATTAAAAAAGTCTGCTCCTGAACCTTCTTCCCAACTACCATTAATCGCAGTTTCTTCCCCAGCAGGTACTGCCCAATAAGCCTCAAAGCCTCTAAAATGGTCAAGACGAACAATATCAGCCTGTTTTAAAATAATCTTAAATCTATCTATCCACCAATCATAACCCCTCTCTTTTAATTTATTCCAATCATAAAGAGGATTACCCCATAATTGACCAGTTTTACTAAAGTAATCAGGAGGAACTCCTGCCACTTTAGTAGGATTTCTTCTTTCATCAAAGTGAAATATCTCTGGATTAGACCAAGCATCCGCACTATCAAAAGCAACAAAGATAGGAATATCACCAATAACCTTGATTCCCTTCTCATTAGCATAGCACTTTACCTTAGTCCACTGTTCAAAAAATAAATATTGCATAAACTTATGGAACTCTATAGTATCCTTTAACTCTTCTTTATATCTATCCACAGCATCTTCTTCTCTAAACTTGATAGGCTTCTCCCATTCACTCCAAGGTCTTCCATTAAAGTGATCCTTTAATGACATAAATAAAGTATAATCTTCTAGCCACTCTTTATTTTCTACACAGAAAGCCTTAAATTTACCCTTTTCAATATCAGAAGCTGCTGTATTGAACTTTTTAAAAGCCTTTCTATATAATGGAAATTTAAAGTTGATTACTCTACCATAATCGACATAACCTTGATCAAATTCCTCTTCTAACTCTAAATCCTCCTCTGATAGTAACCCCTCTGCTTTCAATACTTCAAGATTAATCAACAATGGATTACCTGCAAAGGCTGAGAAAGATTGATAAGGAGAATCTCCATATCCTGTTGGTCCTAAAGGACAAATTTGCCATAACTTCTGTTTAGATTCACTAAGAAAATCAATAAATTCATAGACCTCCTTTCCTAAAGATCCTATTCCATATTTTCCTGGTAAAGATGTTGGATGTAAAAGTACCCCACTGCTTCTTTCAAACTCCATCAAAATCCCTCCATTATTCTTCAAATTCTAAATATAAAAATTTACTTCATAATATTAATAAATCTTATAACAAGAGTTAAACTCTTCATTTAAAACAGTAAATTCCATAGTATAAAACTTCAAGACCAATATTAATTATAAAGATTGCCCAAATTAATAATAATATTGTTAAAAATGATTCTCTAGACCATCTCTTATTAATTCTAAACTAATAATCTGAAATCTTAAAATTTTAACTTTTAAATAATCTATAACACCACTTTACAAGAAATTAGATAAACAAGTTACCTAAAAATAACAAAATCAGACACCTTAATCCTAGGAATAATAATCATATCAGAGAAAAATACACCTAGGAGGTGCCTGACTATGATTAATATTCCCAATAATTCAATAAACCAAACATTAAAACAATATTTATTAAAATATCGTTCTATTTTCACAAAACCAAGTTTTCAAATATTTCATTGGCTAGTATTGGCTATAATTTCTATGGAAGAAATAAGATCTATAAATTTTTTATATGATAATTTCATTAGTAAGTATAGCAATAAGGCTTTAAATTCTTTTTACTACTTTTTATCTTATACTAATTTCTCTATAGAAAAGTTAATGCTTTGTACTTTACGAATAGTACTTAACTTAATTAATGTATCCCAACGGGATACAACAATATTCCTAAGTATAGATGATACTTTACAAGCAAAGTATGGTAATAAATTTGACTGTTATTATAGGATTTTCGACCATACCAGTAGAACAGGAAGTTCTTATCTAAAAGGACATTGTTTTGTATCTCTAGTTATTAATATTCCTTTAAAACATAAGGGGCAAATTAGATATTTAAGTTTGCCAATAGGCTATAAACTCTATGATAAAAGTAAGAGTAAACTTGAATTAGCCTCAAAATTAATAGATACTGTAATGAATTTGTTGGAATCATACCAAGTTATCCTTTTATGTGACAGTTGGTACACTAAAGGTTCTGTTCTTAATACTGTNTACAACTAAAGATATTGATAAATTTTCTTCTACAAGGTTATTTATTTGTACTATTACTCCAGATGAGATTAATATTTTTAAAAATCACGATGTCGAAAAAACCAAATATGATAATACTGATTTTAAGCAAGTACCACTTTGTGCTTATAATATTAGATGGAATATAGAAGTTATCTTTTATCAGCATAAATTTTTCTGGTCTTTTGGCAACTATATGGTAAGAAATAAAAAAGCTATAGAAAGGTATGTTAATTTACTCGCCATTACTTATACTTTTGTTTCAGTACTACCATTTATAGACCTAAAATTTGAGCAATATAAATTTAAAAGTCCTCAAGTAATAAAAAGAACTATAGCTGATAGACTTACTAAGGAATTAATTTTTGATAGTTTCGTATCTTCACTCGAAAGTAGCAAAATTTATTCTAAGATTCATAAAGCTATTAACTCTTTTCTACAAGATGACAAGATTGCATAGTCAAACTTGTAAAGTGGTGTAATCTATAACTAAGTTATGCAATGCTATGTTAAGAAATTACCACAATAACATATCTTTCAAGGAAACGTTTGCACAACTTCTCTCTTTTCTGATAATGCCTTTGTTATTTATATTGGACAAAATAATTAAATATCCTGCGATAAATATAATTATATTTAAAAAGAACTAATCCTTTTAATGTATTTTTACCTAATAAACTGATTTTAAGTATTTATAAAGAATCAAAAACTTTAATATCTATATAGTGTTTATTTATAAATTTTCATTATTTATTATAAGTGATAACCTGAGATAATATTCTTAACATATCACAAAATATTTGATTTAAACTTCTTTAAAATTACCCTACCTCCTTAGTTTCTCATTTAATTAAAAAATAAGCTTAAAAGCTGAAGAAAAGCTTTCCCATCTTAGTTTTAACAATCCCAATTACTTTAATCCAAATTATATTTATCTAATCCCTCTAGAAGGAGGTTTTAGTAATAATCTAAAGAATAAAATAGATATACCTGAAGTTATTCATACTTTTAAGACCTCTAGAGTTTTACTAATCACTATTGAGAGAAAAGATTATTTTTATTAGTCATTAATATAAAAGATATCAATATCTCTAATTAGAAATTAATATTATAAAAAATACAAAATTATATCTAGAACAGTAACAATGGTATATCAGACCTTTATCATTATAAAAGTATGACAATTTGAAGATAATAGGGGGTACTAAATGTTAATCATTGACCGCTTTGAAGGTGATTATACTGTAATTAAGATGGGAAATAAGACTTTTAGCTTACCTAAAGAAGCACTACCAAAGAATGCTAGAGAAGGAGATGTACTTAAGATTGTAGTTGATAAAGAGTCTAACAAAGACTTAAAAAAGGGAATCGATGAATTAGTAGATGAAGTGTTTGAATAAAGGTAAGGAAATATTTCCTTACCTTTATTCAAAATTATAACTTAAAAATTAATATTTATATTGATTTTGGCGAGCAAGCCCGATGAATTAAAAATATCAATTTCTTTAGTCTTTAACTCTAATTCTAAAATCTTATGTATCAGAGAAATAGAGATAAAGTCTTTATAGATACCTGCTTTTAACATTATAGGATTTTTCAATAAATTATAATTCAAATAAGGATAAAGTTCTCTGCGATAAAATAAACCCAGTTCCCAACGATTACTCTGTAAAAGCAAATTATACTCTGGTTGTAAATGGGTAACATAATCGATATAATCATATCTTCCATCAGTTTCAACTCCTGAAGTATTAGCTATACTACCATAATTATCTTCTAGCTTAGTATAGAAACCTAAGCTATTGTCATCCAGTTTCATATAGAGGGTATATACATCATTCCATTTGATTTTGCTATAAAAATTTTCTGCTACTAAACTCAATTTATATTTATTAGATATCTGCCATTCTAAGTTATAACCCAAGCTGTAACCCCTACTAGAGAAGTCTACATCATACATATCAGTCTCTTTAGTTAAATTACTATATACCCCCTTTCTAGTTCCGGAAATATAATATTTATCATTTTCACTATAACTGATGCCTTGATAATTTCTTTGAGTTAACTCTATTCCTTTTAATAACTTTCCATTAATAGTAAAATTAATTCCATAATTATCATTAGATAATATTTTAGCACCGAAAAGAATGCCTTCTAAGGATTGGCTGAAGGTATTTAAATCTATCTGATACTCTCCTTGACTATATCTTTTATTATCTGCTTCTCTTTCAATTAAAAAGATTGCTGTCTCTTCATCAGCTACTATTTTTTCTTCACTCTCTTTAATATAACCTATAAAATAATTACCAGAAGTCGCTGATACAATAACTCTTTCTTCTCTATCAATTAATCCTACTACTGTTGAGTCGATATCTACCTTCAAATTATCATAATCTTTATCTAATAAATCTCCTAATGAAAAAGCGTTATTATCAATAAAAACTTCGTTATTATAATTCAACTCCAACTTTTCTGCCTGTAAATTGTTTGTAAGAACAAATATCAAAATCACTGTTATTATAATTCTTTTCATTTAACCACCTTTATTTTCTTATTTCACAAAATCACATGACTACTACTATATTTATATTTAGCAAAGAACTTTAATAAAGTATAACCATTTAAAAAGGTAGTTGATCTAATCAACTACCTTTTTAAAATATTTATTTACTCTTTATCAGGTAATATTGTCATAATAGTATTATCTGAGAATTGTACAAAAGGATCATCGGCTGCTATAATTTCACCATATATTTTAGTCCCATAGTAATTTCTAATCTCACCTATCTTCTCTTGTTCAGTATCTGCGTATTCTGTCATTATAAGCTGTAAATTAGCTTGATTATAAGCTGTAAGCTTATAATCACTATTAGCTCCCACAATAACCTCTCCTTCAATAAACTTATCACCAGAATAATCATATCTAAAATCAGTTGTTAAATGCTCATATCCATCACGTACAATCTTAATATCAAGATTAACATCACCATATTTAATATCCTTTAATTGTCCATTAAGTGTAACTGTACCACCAAGATAATTTTCGTGAGTTTCAGAATCTTGATACAATGCTTTTAAATCAACATTTTCTACACCAAGGTCAATATCCAAAGAACCATTTAAAGCAAATCCATTATCAACGGACATATCTTGATAAGAACCAGCAAAGTTAATTGTATTAGGGAATATTATATTATCCTCTTCAACCTCTTCAAATACAAAATCTACTTTAGTCGAACCACTTATTTTAAACACCTTAGTAGTGAATTCTCCAGAAGAATTAAAACTTGATACTACAGGAGATTCATCTCCATCAGCGATTGCTTGTAATGAAGATGGGAACTTAGCAAATTTAACCTCTGCATCTCCTTGATAATCAAACTCTTCGGAATCAAAGCTTCCATTATAACTAATACTCTTACTATCAGTTAAGTCTATATTTACCACAGCACCAAGTACTACTTCACCAATAGCAGGAACATCTACTGGAAGTTCATCGTCAGTATCATAGATTCCATCCTCATACATATCTACAAAGACTCCATCTTCATCAGTGAAGTTTAAGCTATCTTTCATGATACCTGTAACCTTTATACTTCCTTTAGTTGGAATGATAAAGGTATCATCATATCTATATCTCACAATATTAACTCCATTACTATCTTCCCAACTATATTCATCAATATCAACCTGCTTTATAGTTTGAGTTTCCGCTCCATCAACAGTAAAGTCTAGAGACCAATTCATAGTAGAATCAGTACCTGAAGTATGAAGATAACTAAAGTCCGCCTTAGTAAAATCTATAATAGCTTTTTCATAGCCTTCATATTCTTGAGAATCTACTTCTTCTATTGAAAGAATATCTTGAGGGTTATTAATTCCAATAGTTACTTTTTCTTGAGTATTTGCAAAGGTGAGATTCCACTCCCACTTATCAATCTCTCTAGGATTTTCATCTAGCTGCTTAGCTATTATAAAATTAGTAGCTTCTTCTGCTTCATTTCTGATTGCTTTCTCAATATAACCATCAACAAATTCATAGACTTCATCTTCATAGTAGTCATTATATTGACTATTATGCTCACCAAAATAATAATCCCTATATTGATAATAAGTATAATAATTTTCTTGCTGATATTGCTCCCAATCAGTACGATAATCATTATAATCTGGGAAATAGTATAATAAAGCCTCTTCTTCATATTTGCTCCAGTTATTATATGCTAAATTGATATAATCATCATAAGCTTCTTTTTTAGATAAATCGATTGTATAATCTCCTGGACCGTAGCCAATATCTTCTGGATATTCAGCATATATATTCTCAGCTGCTAAACCGAATAATTCACTCCAAACATCTAATACTTCTTCAACCTTCTCTAATCTATACCCCATAGCTACTAAATAAGGAACTACATCCTGCTTAATATTTGTTTCTATCTTTTGAGCTTGTCCTTTTCCAACCTCTTTCAAATTAACACCGTGACCTTTTAAATCACTTACAAACTCTTTAGCATCCTCTACTGTTGTCTCTTTATTCTCTTCTATTTCATCTACATCCTTTGTCTCTATAATAGATAGATTAACCTCTGCTACTAAATTACCATTGGCATCCTTAATAGGAACTTTTCCACTAATCTTTCCTGTTTCTCGATTAATATTTATATCAGTCCCTTTAATCTTCTTAAAGGCAGGTGTCCCATCGGTAGCGATAATAACTGCTAATAAACCATACTTATCTCCATTAATATTATTCATATCATCAACCAAATTACTTAAATCTAATTTCATTGTAATAGCTGGAATATCACTAGCATCAGTACTACTAATTATAGCTTTGTTCACTGCTAAAATATTACTTTGACTAGTTATATCTGTGGTTCCACTAGTTATCTTAAAAGAATAAGTTTCACCTAATACCTTTTCAGTAGCTGGATCAAATCCTCCTGTACTATCTGCTGAAGACTCGGCAATTAAATCTATCACAGTCTTTTCAGCTTTGGCTACACTTACTTCTTTTCCTGCAAGCTCTGTCTTAACTGTATCATCTAACTCCATATCTGCCAAGCCATTACCTACTTCAATTGTATCTGCTGAAATAGTTTCTGTTACTAATTCTTGAGCAACTTTGATAGTCTTTTCCTTATCCTTATTGGTTAAATCAACATTTATTCCCTCAGTAGCTATGTAACCATCCTTTGTTGGCATTACACTTATTGTATAAGTGTTATTAGCTTTTAGGTTAAAAGTAACTGTTCCCTGAGTTCCAGTCTTGAGTTCACTTTCACCTTCAATTCTTACATAAGTCCCATCTAATTTTTGATTAACATCTGAAGCATCAACAACTTTAATAGTTAGATTTGCAGTGGCTTCTGAATCATTTATTGGATTATTACTAACTCCGTCATCTGAACTACTACAAGCTGTAATTAATATGGAGATGCTTAAAAGCACAAGCAAGAATACACTATCCTTAAATTTCTTCATAATCATTCATCCTCCCTTTTATTATTGATATAATCTATATTCATTCTTTAATATTAAAAGCACATGCCCCCTCTTTTAAGATTTAATGGTCTCTTAAGAAATTTAAGCCATTATACTCAATATTATACTTAAATTCTTAATTATTTTCAAGATTAATTAATAAATTTTTGGAAGTAGTCACAATAATAAATAAGTCTTATTATTACTAATAAGCTAAATCTTTAAAACATCTCACTCTAGCTCATCTAATAATATCTCTAAATATATAACACTATAAGGATTGTATACTAATATATTCCCTATTACTCTATCAAGATATAGACTATTTCCTATTTATATAGAGGATATACCCTGCTTTTGTAGAAATATAAGGATATATATAATTTATTGTATGATTTGATATATGGAGAGGAGTAAGTTAAAATGTCATACTTAAAGCTGGTAACAGAAAATTATAACTATATTCTTTATTCAACTTTTGGATTATTCATTATTCTACTAATTTCATTGATCTTGAAGAATAGACCAAAGAAATATAATTACTTCATTAAATTAATCAAGAAGAACTTAAAAAAGGCTCTAGATAAATTAGATCAACTAGATGATATTGACATCAAAGAAGAATTAATACTATATGGAGAAAAAGATCTCAATGAGGCAGATTACTTAACTATTAAAGACTATCTAATTGATGATTACTTATTAAAAAGATTACTCAATAAGATTACTAATAGTGATTCACATGATAGAGCAAAAGCTGGAAGAACACTTATAAAAATAGGTACACCTCAAGCAATAGATTATGTAACCTGTTTACTTTATGATGAAGATAAAGAGATTAGGAACTTAATAATTGAAGAATTATCTAAATTACAAAACCCTAGAATCATAACTACTTTAATCAATTATCTAGATAATTGTGAAGATTTAGTAATATTAAATAGTTTAAAGAAGGCTTTCTTAAAAATTGGTAAGAAATCATCCTATGAATTGCTAAAATTGCTTAATTCAGATAATAGCACTCATGTAAGTTGGTCTATTAAGTTATTGACAGAAATTGGTGATGATAGAGCAATAGAACCTCTTATAGAATTACTATATAATCATCCAAAATTCGAAGTAAGAATAATAGCTGCTAGAGGCTTAGCCCAATTAGATTTGGAAGGTAACTTCAAATTTTTAAAAGATAAATTAGGTGATGAAAATAGTGAGGTTAGAGCAGAAATAGTTACATTATTAGGTCAATATAATCAGGATGAAGTGGCTTCATTATTATACAACCTATTATTTGATAATAGTAAATTGGTTCGAAATAATACTTGTCAATCTTTACTTAAGTTAGGTGACATAGGGATTAGGCAACTTATCTTAGCAGTAGAAAAAGATGATATCCAAGAAGATGTTTTACAATTTTTAAATAATATTGATGCATTAGATTTAATTAAATCTACTAAAAATGTATATGAAGTAAAACAACTAGATCAAAATTTTGATTTTCTTGATTTAAATGAACTCAACCTATCTAATTATTAGTTATAATTTAAAAATCAATTCATATAAAAAGAGAGAAGCTGATCAGCTTCTCTCTTTTTATTCAGGTAGCAAAAATAGAATAGTAAAGAAGTGGCAGATACTACCTGCTAATACAAATAGGTGCCAGATAGCATGATGATATTTTATCTTACGCCAAATATAAAATATAGACCCTATTGTATATAATCCTCCCCCAACAACCAAAAATATCAAACTTTTTGTTGTCATTGTCATCAACAAAGGTTTAATAACAAAGACTATCATCCAGCCCATCAATATATATAGAGCTGTTGAAACTACTACAAACTTCTTGACCCAAAACACTTTAAATATAATTCCAATAATTGCAATTCCCCAAATTACTCCAAAAATACTCCAACCTAATGCTCCTTTTAAAGCAATTAAGGTCAGTGGCGTATATGTCCCAGCTATCAACAGATATATCGCAGAATGGTCAAAGATTTCAAAGATGTCCTTAGTCTTCCCCTCAGGAAAGCTATGGTATAAAGTTGATGATAGATAAAGGATGACCAAAGTAGAACCATAGATGCTAAAGCTAACTATATGCCATATATTTCCCGAAATATTAGCAAAGACAACCAGTATAACTAAAGCTGCAATAGCCAAAACTACTCCAATACCGTGCAAGATTGCATTTGTAATCTCTTCACCTTTACTGAAATTCTCTATATTATCCATTGCATTCTCCTTTTTAATTTACTTAAGCCTAATCTAATTTTTTCATTAATACTTTATATAATAACTAATAATTACATAAATTCAGGCATCCTATTAACTCAACTTCTCTAAAATTATATACATCACCATATCCTCTTGCACGTCAAAGAATAGCTCTAATTTAGGACAAAATTCATCATCATGCCCATAGATCTTTAAATTTCCTAAACTGTATTTGTCACTTATTCTTGCTAGTTCAGGGATAGTATAGGCTCGGTAGTAACGAGTATTTATCCGTTTATACTTTCCTGTAATATTATCAAGGGAAATTATATTATCGATTACTGCTCCACGTTCAATATCAAAGCTAGTCTCCCTGATAAAGGTCCTATCACCCTCTACTTCAGCATCTCTACCTTGGTTTAAAGCCATATAGTATGGATTATAACTCTGTAATAATAGCTTTCCCCCTGGCTTTAATGCTTTAGATACCCTTTTGAGTACCTCTTCATTCTCACTATCAGTAAATATTCCAAAGGAACCATCTAGAATAATTACACCATCATAGAGAGAGTTCTCATCAAGGGTCAACATATCCTGCTGGCGAAGCTCTAAATTTAACCCCCTATTCCCTGCTTCTACCTTAGCCATTTCCAATAAACTATTAGAGTAATCAATTCCTATTACTTGATATCCTCGCTCCGCTAAGAGAATACTATGACGCCCATTTCCACAACCTAAATCTAGTACCCGATTCCCTTTACTTAAATCCAAAGTTCTTTCAATAAACTCTATCTCTTTCTCAGCTGAAGCAAAATCTATATAATGATAATCATATCCCAACTCTTGCATCTGTTCATAAGCTTCAGTCCACCATTGCTTCTTATCTTCTGACATTATAAAGCTCCTCTCTAACTCTAAATACTTAATCTCATTATACAACCATTGTTAGTTAATATTCAAGAGATTAATCTAATATCTCTACTACCAGAAATCTAAAAAAGTTTGCTTACTTTCCAAAATAAAATTATCGCAATATACCGTTACTGCTATATTAGACTTTAACTGATCAAACTTATTAATATAATCAAAATTAATTATTGAAGAATTCAAATTCTTAATCTCTTTTATCATGAATAATATCTATGATAATAACAATAATATCTCTAAAACAGTAAATTTATTTTAAATTTAATTAATGATCATTGGTTGAATAGAGAAGAAGCTATATAATAATTAAAAATAATTACCAATATTAACTAAGGGGATGATTAAATGGAAAAAGCCACCTTTGCGGCAGGTTGTTTTTGGGGAGTACAAGCCCTTTTTGATAAGATAGATGGTGTAATCTCTACTACTGTTGGTTATATTGGAGGTCAGACTGATGAACCTACATATGAAGAGGTATGTACAGACCAGACTGGTCATGCTGAAGCAATTGAGATAACTTTTGATCCTAGTGAGATTACTTATAAAGAATTATTAGAATTATTCTGGAATAATCATAATCCTACAACTCTAAATCGCCAAGGTGTTGATGTAGGTACACAATACCGTTCAGCTATCTTTTATCATAATAAAGAACAAGAAGAAATTGCAAAACAGTCAAAAGAAGCCTTAGCTAATAGTAATAAGTATCAAAATCCGATAGTTACTGAGATAGTAGCTGCAACCACCTTCTATCCTGCCGAAGAATATCACCAAAAATATTTACAGAAACGGGGACAGAATAGTTGTGGCATTTAATCTAAATAACAGGGTCTAGATTAATCTAGACCCTGTTATTATGGTTATAATTAATCAATAGCATATATCATCTTATCTACCTCTTCTTTAGATACTCTTACTCCTTTTTATTCCACGTAAAGATACTTTGCAAGACGCCTACATCAGGAAATACTACTAAAGCTATAGTAAGGTCGACTAGAGATTTCTGTAAAGATATGTTATCTATCCCTATCCTTTTATCCATTATTAATCCTATCAAAGTATAAATTATAGCAGTACTAAATCCCCAACCAACGACCCCATGTATTAAAATATATTTACTCTTACCTTTAGCTCTAATCTTCTCCCAACGCACTCTCTCTTTTGGATTCATATTAGCTCCCCTTCATTACTATTACGAATAGTTCCCTAGCCAAACTAGAATATCTTTGAAAACTTCTTCTCTATTTATCTCTTTTAATATTTCATGCCTACTGCCTTCATATAATTTATAAGTTAAGTCTCTAAGCTCAACTTTCTTATAATCCTGATATACTTGTAGTACACCTCTACCATAAGCTCCTACGGGGTCCTCCTTACCTGAAATAATATAGATAGGTAAATAATCAGGTACTTTTTTTATATTCTCTAATTTATTAACCTCCTTAAGCCCTGTTAATAGGTCATTATAAAAAGATGCTGTAGAAACAACCCCACAAAACTCATCTTGAATGTACTTATCAACTTCTCTTTGATCTCTACTGAGCCAATCAAAAGGTGTTCTATTGGGCTTAAAGGCTTTATTATAACTAGCAAAGGATAGCTTATTTAATAAATAACTTCTTGCTCTCTCCTCCTTTAGTTTAACCTCCAACTTTGCTATTATAATACCTATTTCTCCAAGTATCCCTTTCCTTCCTGAAGTTCCTGATAGAATAACACCATCAATTTCCTGACCATATTCCATAATATAGGTTCGAGCTAATAATGAGCCCATACTATGACCAAAAAGAAATATAGGGATCTGAGGATATTTAGATCTTATCATAACAGTCAATTGGTACATATCTTTTATAACTAAAGTCCAACCTTCTTTATCAGCAAAATAACCCAATTCTTCAAGATTAGCTGCTGTCCTACCATGACCTCGATGGTCATTAGCATAGACTATATAACCAGAATTAACTAGTTCTTTAGCAAACTCTTCATACCTACCTGCATGTTCAGCCATACCATGGGCAATTTGTACTATTCCTCTAACCTTCTGTTTATTTTCAGCTGACCAATTATAAACGAAAATATCTATACCATCTTCTACTCCGAAAGTGAATGTTCTTTTTTTCATTATTTACCTCCAAATTCTATTAATCATCTACTATTTTAACTTCTTTATTTTAATATAAAACCCCTCTTTTTTAACTATTAACTAAATAAAAAGTCCCAAAAAACTCATAAAGTTGTTTGGGACTTAATAATCTATTTAATCTTTTCCATAACCTTCTCTTTCATTCTTTCTTTGTCTTTAGATGCCTTAGTTATCTGCTTCCACTTACTCTTCTCTATCTCCTTAGGGCTATGATCCTTACTAAACTCTATATATTCAGCCTCTTTTTGCAATTTTTTATAATTCTTCAACCTTAACTCATCTAGAATACCTTCTTCGATAGCTTCTTTAACAGCACACTTTGGCTCTGCCTCATGGCGACAATCACTAAAATAACAACCTTGAGCCAACTCTTCTATATCTTCAAAGTTCTCTTTATTGCTTTCTTCACTGCTTAAAGGCTCTACCTCTGTTATACTATTTATCTCTATAATTACTCCACCCTCATCTAAAACTGACATTTTAGAGTTGATGCTCATATCATCTATTGGCAGATTAATCTCTCTCTTTTGGGTATATAAGTAGTTAGCTAAAGTAGATTTACCTGCACTAACAGATCCTAATAAAGCACAAGTCTTACCTATTTTAAGATACTTCTTTAAGTCATCAACCCCTTCTTTTGTTACCATACTTATTATATAGACAGGAGTTCCAAAGCTTATCAATTCAACTTCATTCTTCTTTACTACAGCATCATCACATAAGTCAGCCTTACTTAAAACTATAACCGGGGTACTTCCACTCTCCCAAACAAGAGTAATCTGCCTTTGAATACTTCTAAGATTTATCTCTTGAGCCAAAGATATCATGATAAAGATTGTATCTATATTGCTGGCCAAGATTTGTTTCTCTAAACTATTACCCAATATATTATTAGGGATTGTACTTTGACGAGTTAAGATTTGCTCAATCACGTTCTGACCACCACCAATTGAAGATATTATAACCCAATCACCTACAACAGGTAACTGATGATTATAGAGCATTCTATCTCCTAATCGCCCTAAAAACTCCCCATCTTCTGCATATATTTTATAGATATCTTGATACTTAGCAGCTATCCTACCAACTTTGTACCCTTGATTAGCATTGATTTGTTCAAATTCCTGTGCAAAACTATCATTCCAACCTAAAGTTATTAATTCCAACTTTCTTTCCTCCTTAGTATATATCTTCAAAGAAATTTAAGATAAAATTAATTTGCCCTTAAGATAATTTTATTGTAATTACCCCCAATCTTTCTATAACTATTAAATGGTAAATTAAACTAGTTCAATAGTTACCAAAAGAGTAAAAATTATTTATCTACTCAATTTCTTCTTCAGCCAAACATAAATTTATAATAAATGTACTAATCAGCTAATTGTGTGTCAAAAAATAAAAAAGCCACAGATTAATAAACCCATAGCTTCCGATATTGTAGATTTATCTCCCAATATCACCTATCGCAGTTTCTGAGTTTATCGGTCTAATATTAATCTATCATCTAATTGAATAAAGTAAATCACATAGTACTGGACAATTTACCAACTACTCTAACTAATAGCAAATTAAAATTAGTAAATATAGAGCTTATTCAATTAATTAGACTAATAAACCTCCTTGATAGTAAAAATTAATTACCTCTATTTAAGTTTTAACTTACAGTAATATTCTATTCTCAAGTACTTAATTTGTCAATTAAATTATTCTAATAATTTAATTGCTACACTAAGCCTTTACCTTCCTATAAATCCCTGGACTGATTTCTCTATAAATTTCTACATTATCTTCCTTATTTTTATACTCTATAGCAAATTGTTGAGCCAACTGTACAAACTCTATAGGGCTGATCCCCAAATCTTTAGATGCTGTAGAAAGTAACATCTCTACAGCATCCTTCTTCATCTCTTGATCCATTATATCTCCCCCTCTTATATATCAATCTTACCCCTTTTCTGATTATTTATTACCTATAATCAGAAATTAAGATAAAACAGATTAGTTAAGAAACTGGGTAGTTAAAACTCTCTTTTAACTTCTATAATTTTTAAAATTTCAATCTTTCTTAGTAAAATTAATTCTGGTATAATTATTCTAGCAGATTTTATAACTACTAATCAATTATATGTAGACTTTTAAAGTTAAATTCAAATATCTCTTTAGATGAATATTACAATTTTAGTGTGAGTGGTTAGTCAAAGTATAAGAAGACCTTAACCAACAGTACTTAAACTAACACTAAATATAATATGTCCATAAATTATAATCTTAAATTGATACACCTTATATAAATAACACGAAAATAAAAACTGTCTACCACTATAAGAAAAGAACTTGGAGTGATTACAATGCTAAAAGCTAAAGTAGACCATTTTACTAATATTTCAGATATTATTCCTTATAGAGCTAAAATTGATGATGAGGGCTTGACTTTATATAAACTATTGACAAAAAAATTAAAACTATCTAAAGATGCAATTAAGAAACTTCGCAAAGATTATCGAATCAGAGTAAATGGTAAGTACCTTAACTACCATTCTACTATAGTTCAAGCTGATGATTTGATAGAATTTAACTTTAATTTCATGGAAGAAACAAATTTTTTACCTGAAGCTATTCCTCTTAACATTATCTATGAAGATCAACACCTGCTTGTTGTTAATAAAGCTGCAGGAATGTTAGTCCATCCTTCCCACAATGAGAATACACAGACTTTAGGAAATGCTGTACTTCATCACTTAAGAAGAGAAGGTAATTATAATACCTTCCGCCCTATTCACAGACTTGATAGAAATACCTCTGGGCTAATCTTGATTGCTAAAAATATCTATGCTCATAACTATCTAACTAAACAGTTTCAAGAACAGAAGATTCATCGAGAGTATCTAGCCTTTGTTCATGGTATCATCCCCCATGACTTTGAAAATATTTCAGCACCTATTGCTCGAATTAATGATAGTATTATCCAGAGAAAAGTTGACTTTACTCATGGTAAAAATGCGACTACCCATTATCAAGTTATAAAGAGATATAGTGATAGAACTTTAGTTCGCTTAAAGTTAGCGACTGGTCGTACCCACCAGATTAGAGTTCATATGAGTTATATCGGTCACCCTCTTATCGGTGATGACTTATATGGGGGGAGTAATAGCTTAATCTCAAGGCAGGCATTACACTCTTATCAATTGAAGTTTTGCTTACCCTTTACCCATAAAGAAATTAAACTAAAAGCAGAGTTAAGTGATGATATAAAATTACTAAAAGAGATAGAGTAAAGATAATAACTTCTTAGTTAGTTTACCTATGTAATCTACCTTGTTTATAAAGAGACAGAGATGAAGTTATTAAAAACCTATACTTTTTTATAATATTTGGGGATAATATTGTGACCTTATAAATTAAAAAAGTCTACCTTCTATATAGAAGGTAGACTTTTTTAATTTATAAGTACTCTTACTCTCCAAAACCACTTTCAATTAAATCTACAAGCGCATCAACAGCTGCTGCTGCATCAGCTCCTTCAGCTTTAATAGTAACTTCTGTACTTTTGCTAACCCCTAAACTCATAATCCCCATAATACTTTTAGCATTTACATCTTGACCATCTTTACCTAAAGTAATATCAGATGTAAATTCATTTGCCTTTTGTACAATCAATGACGCAGGTCTAGCATGAATACCTGTATCATTTTTAATTACTACTTTCTTCTCTACCATGATTATTCCTCCTATTATATAATAATTAGTTAATAACAAAGGATTAAAATTTTATCAAATACTACTTCATTTCTACCTTTAATACTTTATCAGATCCTGCTGTTACTTGACCATCAGCTATAACTGATAATTCCTTTACAGCATCCATATTAGTAATTAAAACTGGTGTAATGATAGAAGTGGCATTCTCCTTAATATAGTCTAAGTCAAATTCAATCAATTTATCACCAGGTTTTATCTTATTTCCTGTTTCAACAAATTTCTTAAAACCTTCTCCCTTTAATTCAACAGTATTAATCCCAATATGCATTAAAATTTCAGCACCAGATTTAGCTTCAATACCTACAGCATGCATTGTAGGGAAAATTTGCTTAATAGTTCCTTCTACTGGAGATACTAAAACCCCTTCAGTAGGTTCAATTGCTAAACCATCACCAACCATTTTTTGTGAAAACACCTCATCTGGTACCTCAGATATATCTAATACCTTTCCAGTTAATGGTGCAAATAACTCAATAGATTTATTCTTCTTAAATAATCCTAACATAAATAACACTCCTTTTCCAGTATTCTTATAAAATTATTTTAGTTTTTTAATATTTTTAGACTGCATCTGAAATAATTTAAAACTATCTAATAACTATCAGCCACTTTTTAATTCAAATTCTTCTTTAACCTCTCTAAATGCATAGCCAAATAACCCTTTTCATCCTCTGGCACCACTACATCTAACCTTTTATGAATCAAATTAGATAATTCTTCAGCAATTTGATAGGATTGCTTTAAATCTTCTTTAATTTTGTCCAATAAAGGATTCTGATTGATCTTATTGGTCTCTATCCTCTCTAATGCAAATCTTAGATGAGTAACTAATCTTGCATAATTTAGACTTTCATGAGAGATAGCAATTTCTAATCTATCCTCTATAAAATCTATCATCTCTCTAATCAAAGAGGTATATTTTACAGCCCTAGAGACACCTTGTTTAGTTCTAGCAGCATGGATATGGAGGGTAATAAAACCAACTTCTCCTTCTGGGATAGGAATACCAGAACGTTCTTCAATCATCTTAACAGCCTTTTGAGCCAATCTATACTCTTCATTATATAGAGTCTTGGTTTCTGGCAAGAATGGATTTCTAATCTCCATTCCTTCTTTGATCCTCTTTAAGGTAAAAGCTATATGATCGGTCAAAGCTATGTGGATATGCTTATCTAACTCTTCATTTAACTCTTCACTGACCATTGCTATTATCTCTGTAGTTAGCCCTATAATCTCTTCATTAACGGTTTTTACTAATTGGTTATATTGTTCTTTCTTCTCATCATTTACTGGGATAAACTCTTTCTCTATATTAAGAGAGTCACTTTTGATTATATCACCTGTTTTTTTAGCAAACCCCAATCCTTTACCTACCAAAATAACTTCTTTTGAACTACTATTTACCTTATCCTCTTGAGTAACTAAGACTACATTGTTATTGAAAACCTTTTTAATTTGATAATCTTGACTAGAACTTGATTCCATTAAATTTGACATTTTAATTTTCCTCCTATTTACAAGAAGAACTTCCTTAGGATAATTAATCTGTATTAATTTATGTACATAAATTAATTTCTATATATAACTTACTATACCTTTATTATTCACTATATAATTTATTTTATAAATAAATTAATTATACAATTCATTTTTAAAATTCCTTTAGTTAATACTACTAAATTCTACCCCAAAATTATCAATACTTTAACTTTCCTTTATAACCAACCACAATCTAAAAATAATAAGAAGTTATTGGTCATTGACCAATAACTTCTCTAATCAGGTATTCATATTTATTAACAATAGAGTTTTAAGGTGAAATCTTATAATAACTTCTTAATCTCATCTTTAATAGTTTCAGATTTTGGACCGAAGATAGCTTGAACTGCTCCTCCACCTGGTTTCATTACACCAGAAGCTCCTAATTGCTTTAATTTATCATCATTTACTTTAGAAGGATCAACAGTTGATACTCTTAAACGAGTAATACATGCATCGATTTCTTCAATATTTTCTGCTCCACCTAATGCAGCCAGAATAGACTCAGCTCTATCACTTTCTTCTACAGTATCAGCAACTTCAGCATCTTCCTCTCTACCTGGAGTAGCTAAGTTGAACTTTCTAATAGCAAAACGGAATCCAAAGTAGTAGATTACAGCAAATACTGCTCCAACTACAATTACTAGATACCATGGTGTTCTATTTGGTAATACTCCAAATAATAGATAATCAATAAGTCCACCAGAGAATGTCATACCTATCTTTACATTTAACATATTCATTAACATAAATGATAATCCAGCGAACATTACATGAATTCCATATAATACTGGTGCAACAAATAAGAATGAAAATTCAATCGGTTCTGTAATACCTGTTAAGAAAGATGTTAATGCAGCAGAGAATAAGATACCTCCAACAATCTTCTTCTTAGAAGTTTTAGCTTCATGATACATAGCAAGTGCTGCTGCTGGTAATCCAAACATCATGAATGGGAATTTACCAGTCATAAATCTACCTGCTGTAAGTTTAACTCCATCATTTAACTGTGCCATAAAGATAGCTTGATCTCCACGAACTACCTCTCCAGCTTTAGTTACATATTCACCAAATTCGAACCAGAATGGTGAATAGAAGATATGATGTAATCCAAATGGAATCAATGCTCTTTCAATGACACCAAAAATAAATGTAGAAACATTAGTATTAGTTTCAAGTGCTAACTGTGATAATTGGAATAGACCTGCTTGGATAGGTTTCCAAATAGTTGGCATAAGTAATCCTACTACAAAAGCTGTAACAGCTGTAACAATAGGTACGAAACGTTTACCAGCAAAGAAACCTAAAAAGTCTGGTAATTCAATATTATAAAATTTATTAAACATTATCGCTGCAATTACACCAGCAATAATACCACCAAACACACCAGTTTGAAGTGTTGGAATACCAAGTACATTTGCATAAGCAGGATTAGTACCAATCATCTCTGAAGTTACTCCTGCAACCATTCCCATAGTAATGTTCATAATTAAGAATGCTACAATAGATGCTAATGCTGCAACACCGTCACCACCAGCAAGACCGATAGCAGAACCTACTGCAAATAATAATGGTAAGTTAGCAAAGATAATTCCACCAGCTTCTGCCATTAATGGTGAGTTTAATACTTGTGGTTGACCAAATGCCAATAATAGTCCTGCTGCTGGTAAAATAGCAACTGGAGTCATTAAAGCTTTACCTATCTTTTGTAATTGTTTGAATGCTTTCATTACTAAGAATCCCCCTCTTGTTGTTTGAAATATTTAACCTCTTTCATAGATTAAATCATTAGCTCTAACAAAGGATCCCTTATTGATACTTATCTTCTTATACCTTCATAGATTAAACCTAATCAATATTAAATTGTGAAAGTGTTAAAATTTTGTTACTAAAAAATCTAATAATTTGTGTTAGCTAACACATTAAAGCTTTTTATCTTCCATGCTTTTTTCAAGGGAAATTAATAATATACTACCTAATTTATGACTTTTTGATTAGTAATTTGTTATTATTAAAAAATTCCCAAAATTAATATTATATATTCTCTAATAATAAAACTATATAATAAAGAAAAAAGCTAGAAAGAAATATAAACTCCATATTAAAATTTAATAGAAGCTCATATTACTTCCCAGCTAATGCCTGCTTATATCAGTTACACGCCAGTTTTAAAAATATTTGACTTTAATCAAATTATACATTCTTTACTCTGCTTTGTCAATAAAATTTTTAAATTATTTATAGCTTGATCTTTAACCTTCGTATTTAAATTTAATTCTAGGTTGACCTTATTAATCAATTATAAGTAAGCGCATAATGCGCTTACTTATAATTATAATCCTAATTTTTTACTAATTACTTTGGCTGTTACTTCACTAGCTTTAGCTTCAAAGTCACCTAATTTTTTATCTTGCGATGATAAGATAACAGCACCTAAAATATCACCTTGTTTAATAATTGGTGAAATAAGTACTGAACCTAGTTTATCTTCTTTACTTCTAAAATTAGCACAAAGATCTTGATCTTGAGCATTATCTAAGTTTATCGTCTTACGTGATCTCATTGCTTCTTTTACTTTATTACCTACTAAACGTTCATTATATTCTTGTAAGTCTGATGAAGTATCTATAATCTTATCTGTATCAGATATCATTACATTACACCCTGTTGTTTCTAGCAGTGTATCTATATAACCTTCTAAATTACTTAACTCCCTTACTGGACTGTATTTTTTCAAAATTACAGTATCATTTTGATCAACATAAATTTCTAGTGTATTACCATTATCAATCTTCATCTCAGTTCTAATCTCTTTTGGTATTACAACTCTACCTAAATTATCAATTTTACGGACTATTCCTGTTGCTCTCATTATTGTTACACCTCCTAGTGGTTTCTCGTAAATAGTATATTACTTTTATTTCAATTTTATGCTAAAGTAGATATATTTATTAAATTTGAACAAAGCTAATCAAAGTGTAATTTATTTTTTTGATAGAACTAAAAATAAATTTCGATTTCCCTTTAATCTTTCTTAAGCAACTTAATTTAATAATCTCTCAAATTTAATCTTTATAAATTAGTATAAGTTTGATATCTCAATTAGTCCCACCAAGTATAACCTAATGAAAAATTATCTCTATTACCAGTTCTAAGTTCCAGTTATAAAATCTTTTAAATTTCTAAATTTAATAAAATTACTCAAATATTCATTTTTAATTTAAAATTTAACTATTTTCATTCTATTAAATTCTTAACAACATACTTATAAAAGATTATATAAATTCAAAACTTAGTAACTACCTTTTAAATAGTTGGCAATCTACTATGCAATTCTTCTTAATTATAAAACTTTTGAATTTTTAACACCATAGATTAAAAATTCACCATTAAATATCACCAAACCCTCCTTTTCAAATCTTTATTATATTCATAATCTTTTAATGGTGTTAAATAAATTGTTATAAACCTTCTTTCTGATATTCCAAATTAATCACTTTACTTCTTTATTTATATAATTTCCTTATTAATTAATCTTATTCAATATTAACTCAATTATTCAAATTTATTTTTAATATAGGTAAGCATTACTAGTATTTTATCAAAGAAAATGATTTATAATAAATAATAATCACTTTAATTGAGGAGCTGATATGAATAATGGAAAATAGTATCAAAGATAATAATCTTATTAAACAATTTATCGAACAAAAAATAACAATACAAGAGTACCTAAGTGAATTATTTAATCAGCTGGAAGTTGATAGTGATTAAAAATAAATTATTTAGTTTTAAATTAAAATCTAATACTTAAATAAAATAAGCCTCTTTAATAAAGAGGCTTATTTTTCATTAAATTCTTCTATTCTCTTCTAATTGTGCATCCAACAATTCTCTATCAATAGTACTAAAATCAGGTTTTAAGTCTATATAACCTTTTTCAGCTAGAATTTGACTGACCTCCGCTATACTTTCACGTTTTTCAGGAGGTAAACTATTTACAAATTTCCATACTTCTCTTTCTGGAGCATTATACCTAAACTTCACTCCCCCATACTTTAAAAAGTGCTCTACTTCATTAGCCATATTATTCCCCCCTCAAAACTATTCTCCCCAGCAATTAAGTTTTAATTCTAGGTAAAATCTAATCCAATTTTTAAAAATTAGTTAATTAATAATTGGTTCTGATGAAAAGATAATACTTAAAAAACAGGGCTAATATAAGCAAATTTTAATAAACCCTATAAAGATAATTATACGTCACTCTCCCCTAATTCCCGTTCATATTCAATATAATACTTTAAGTTTCTGATAATAGAATTTATTAACTCTTCATCACTTAATTCTTCTAGTGTATTATCTTGATTAGGATCGTTAATATAACTTAAGCCCTCTCCTTCTACAACTGAATTCAATCTATCAACCAATGCTTCAACTCTAATTTCATTAAAGACATCAGGTGATGATTTAATTTGATTGATAAGCTCCCCTTTAAAATCCATTATTATTCATCCCCTTCTTTATTAAAATTATATGTACTGAATTCAAATTATGGTATGATTAATAAAAACTAACTAATAATATTATTGCTAAAATATTCATTAGTTATGTATTTACCTTAAATAAAAATATTATTTTGCTTCTTCTAAGACTTTTGTGAAATTATTTTTTAAAAACTTATTTTTGCCACCAATCAACACCAATAAAAGACTAAAAATAGAATGATTTATAACATTTAAAAATATCTTTAATTCGTGGTTAAATAATTGTATTTTATTTTTAAGATTTGATTTTTGGACCTTAATTGAAATCCCAAATTAACTTAATCACAAATTTCATTGTTGAACCATAAAAAAAGCCTACTCAGCTGAGTAGACTTTTAAAAATACTATTTCTTTTTCTTAATTAAAACAATTCCTATTTTATTATCAATACTATCTTCTGATAAATTTAAATTAAATCCTTCATTAGCATCAAGTTTGATGTAATGAATCCCTTCTCCTATTATCTTGCCTTCTACAAATTTAGGCATTTGATTCAACTCAAAGGATGAATATTTGTAAATATCATTGTTAACAGCTACCAAATTATCAGCAACATTGGCTGTCATCCAATTTAGATATACTCTACTGAAGTCTAATCCTGTATAATCTTCAATTACTTTACTTGGTTCTTGAGAACTTAACATAATCATCTCAATCAACCCCGCTCCATATTGCTCTACTAAATAGCTAGCAAATAATGAAGAAGCTCCAGAGAATGGTAAACTACCATCATGGTTTAATAGATTCACCTTAGTAGTATTATTTAAATACCCAAATTCTTTATCATATACCCATCCATTACCTTTTTGACTAGACCACCCTCTTGCTTCATAATCTATATAACCAGTAATCCTCTGTGCTAATTGAGCTAATCCTTGGTCTATCCAAGCATCATTAGCTGTTCGCTTAGCCTTCGCTTTATCTAAGAAGAAGACTAAGTGTTGATATTGATGGGACATGGAGGTTAATAAAGTATTCATACTTCTATCAGCATTTAGATAAAAGATTAACTCTTGGTTACCCTCATTTGCATATAAATCTGCTGGGTCAAAGTATCCTGTTACAGGTAAATCATCAAAATCAGTTAACAGTACTACAACCTTATCTACAGTTTTAGCTCTAGTTAATCTAGGATAGATTACATTATCAAACTCTGCAACTATCTCATCTAACTTCTCCATTTTAATATCTTTATTATTATCAACAAATACGTAAATATGTTCTCCTGCTTTCATCAAAGTAGCATTTACTTTATCTTTTTTGACATCACTAGAAATTATAAACTCCTTTTGATCACCTAAAGTATAATTTGCTTTAGTAAAGGCAAAGTCATCTTCATATCTCTTTACTAGTTCATTCCCTCTCTTTCTTACATCATATTCAATCTTAGATAATCTATCAATTTCATTATTTAAATCAAATTTAGGTTGTGAATAATTTGAATTTAAATAAGAAAATGCCAAGATCAATTCTTCATTATCTTTTAAATTCTTTAATTGTTCTGATATTTTTTCCACGCTTGTAGCAAAATCTGCTGGATTATCAATAAAGAATTGCTCCACTTGTCCGCCTAAAATATAGAGTGGAAGCCGAACTTCTTCTTGATTAAGATTTAGATTTTTAACAACTTTATCATATCCATCTTTAGATACTTCCACAGTATATTCTCCAGCTTCTAAACCTTTAAAGCTAACTTGTTCTCCCACTTTTTTACCTACTACTTGATTATCTTTCTTTAAGGTCACTTCTGCATTCAATTTATTATTATTTACATCAAATAAATTTAAAGTTAAGTCGACACTCTCTATAACTTCTTCTGTAGTTGATACTGTTTCTTCTTTAATCTTTGATGTTTCTTCATCCTTAATGCTATCTGAAACATCTGCAGAATCATCCTTTTCAATCTTCACTAAATTAACCTCTGTAATCTCATCACTTTCTTTTAAAATAACTTGTCCTTGATAATCTTCATAACCCTCAGCACTAGCTACTAATGTATACTCCCCAACAGGCTTATCTTTAAATTGGACATTCTGACCAACCTTAGTCTCACTTCTACCTTCCCTACTAATTGTTACCTTAGCTTCAGTATTAAGTTTTACATTGAGTGTGGAAATTTTACTCTTACACCCTGTAATAATTAACACCATTAATAGTAGTGCTACTAGAAACTTTCTTTTCATTCTTTCTCCCCCTTTTCTAAATTCATTTAATAATATTAAGTATAGTTTACTTAACTAATATTTTATTCTATAGATCTGTTAAGTAGATATTGTTTTTGATGATAACACTATCCATTACTAATTATAGTATATCTTAATAATGAAAGAATGACAAATAAAAAATAAAGGAGTATAGAAAAAATTCTATACTCCTTTATAATGGTTATATTATATTATTTTTTCAAATTTTTATGTATATTTATTTAGAAATTTCTAGTATTTTAAAAAACAGTTTCTAAATTGATTTTTGAGGGAGGAGCGGGTATTATAGCCCCCCTTAATGATCTCTGTCTAAAAAGTTTAAGAAATTAATTACATTATTCTGAGGTTGATTGATTGGTAAATCAGCATTAACCCCTAATAAAAAACTCGTTACCTCATTACGCCCTGCTTTATATCGTTCTTTAATTGTATTTTCAAAGATATCATCAAAGATTGCTTTTATCATAAGCATCTCTAAACTATTGAAACCTTGATTCTCTTTCTCCTGTTCATCAAAGATATTCAACATATTATGAGCTACTTTAAGACAGTAATCAGCATCAACTAACCCATCAGCTCTATGCTCTTGACTTAGTCTCATTTATAATTTCCCCCCTCAAAATTATTATTTGTAATAATAACGATTTATATTTGGGTTAATTAAAATAAAACAAAGATATCTCAAAAAATTCCCACCTCTTACCTATAGTTATAGCAACATAGGAATAAATTTAACATTCAAAAAATTTCCATTAACAATTTAACTCCTAATGTATATTATGTATTGAAAACGCAAGAAAAGCATTATCCAAAAGATTTTAAAAGATTTTTACTAAGGAGGGATATCCAATGGGTGAATATGGTGAAAATAATATGTTGTTTATCTTTTTAATTCTTATCTTATTACTATTTAGTGGCGATATGGGAATGAAATACTAATTAACTATTAATATAACTTCTAAAGGAGGTGTACATAATGGGATTATATGATGATAATATGATGATTATCTTCTTGATTCTTATCTTATTACTTCTTGGTGGAGATATGGGACTAAAGTATTAATTAAAATTTAAAAATTTAATAAAGGAGGGATTCTAATGGGATTATATGGTGGTAATCTGCTTTGGCTTATTATATTAATTCTTTTACCATTATTATTTGGTGGTACAACAGAACTTAAGCCTGGTCTAAAACCAGGTGCTAAATCAGGTGTTAAATATTAAGATAAAAAGCTGGTCAGATGACCAGCTTTTTATTATTAATCTTCAATTTTTTCAAACATATCCTTACTTACACCACATAATGGACATTCCCAATCATCAGGAATATCCTCAAAAGCAGTTCCTGGAGCAATACCGCTATCTGGATCTCCTTCTTCAGGATCATAAATATAACCACATACTGTACATTCATATTTAGCCATAATTATCTCCTCCTTTATATTTCTTAATCTTTATTGTAATCATTTCTCCCTATTTTTATTAATATAAAAGTAATTACTATTTAAATCTCTATGTATATATGCTATCATACTCTAATTATCTAAGATATTAATCAAAAATAAATAAGATTTAATAGAAATGATTACTAATATTAATTATAATCTATTTAACTATCTTTGTCAAGATATACTAGATTTGTCCATCATAAATCTCATTAATGGCTGTATTGACAATTTTTAAAGCATCTTGAAAAGAACTTCTATATTTAATCTTCATCTTATCTAAATGTTTAGCACCCTTCTCTGTAATCCGATAATAACGTATTGATCTCTTATCAGGCTCATCCCACCATGCCTTTAAATAACCTTCTTCTTCCATCTCTCTTAATAATGGATAGACCATTCCCCGTGATGGCTTCCACCTAGTTCCCATCTGTTCATTAATTGTATCAAGAATCTTTTGTCCATACATCTTACCATATTTATCAACTAAATGTAATATATATATAGATGTAAAGGCAGTTGTACTGATTTTAGCTGGAAATTGACGATTTAATTTCCCTTTATAATCCATCTTATCACCCCTTTCTTCTAATTATTATGTTCATAAATGACCAGTTTATAACTAACCTCTATATGTATAGTTAGATAATAATTTAATAATTCCTGCAAATATATTAATCTAAGTCCAAGGCAAATTCAATTGGTGCATATTGGTATGATTAACCTATATCAGGTTCAACAGTGGTTAAAATAATATATATTCAAGAAAAAGTTCTTCATTTAGTTGATTTTTATTAGAAATTTATATAAAATGAAGAATGTTCTGTTGAATAAGTACATAAGGAGGGACAGGCTATGTGGATTAAAAAGAGAGTGTCAAAATATCGTTTTGCAAAGGTGAGAACTTATCAAGAGGCTTTAGAGAAGACAACAAACATTCTGAAGAATAAATTCGGTGATAATAAGGTCTTCTTATCAGAAGAAGAAGATAAACAAGGCAATAAACACTTCTTCTTAAAAGCAAATCTAAAGAAGGAAGAGACAGAAAAATTCAATCTTATTTATAATGAAATTACTTCTATCTTCTTTTCTGGCAAAGTAAATCAACCTATTGAATTTTAAAGAGAGTCCTTTCATTTTTGAAAGGACTTTTTTGCTGTTATTTTTTACTTCTTATAAAGGTCTTATTTAAAGACCAAACTATAAGAAAAGATAAAGGAGGATGAATAATGGCTCAAGGACCTAAAGAGAAGCATTATAATCATGAGGATAGTGATAATCCCGGAAGTGCTGGAAACGATTTCGCTCATGCCAAAAATATCTTAGAAGAAGAGCTAGGCTCTACTCAAGACCCTGAAGATATTCCAAAAGGATATGTAGGTACTCAAAGTATGCCTGCATTATTTGGATGGATAACTCAAGAATATCAAAGGCAAATTGCTGATGATTTAGTAGAGATGGGCAAAAGTATTGAACCAAAAACTAAACAGAAATAATCTTATTTTAGAATAGACCAATTAATTGGTCTATTCTTTAAAATCACTGATATCTACAGTATCCTTCCCTAAATTATCGTCCTTTAAATCAAAGTAGATACTCTTATCAACAGGATTATAACTTGCTAAAACCACCTTCTCTAATTTATCAATATTGTTCTCCCTTAACTTCTCTTCTAACCACTCTCTAGTTAAACCATTCTGGTCTAAATTAGCAGCTATTATCTCTCCATCTAAAATTAGCTCTGTACAAATGCTCTCTTCTTGCCCAGATAAATTTAAATCTTGGGGGGAAACTGGTTTTTTATTAGCATTGGGGAGCACACTTAATTTACCATCAGTCTCTAAGATAGCAAAATGGGCATCCCTAATATCAAAGATATTGTTCTTTCTCAATTCTGAAAGAAGGTCTCCTACATTAAATCTAGTCTTTCTTAGATTATCCTCTAATATTTTGCCTTGATGTACTAAAATTGTAGCTTCACCCTCAATTATCTTTCTAGCTTTCCTACTCTTTAATGCAATATACTGCATTAAGAAGGTCAAAGTAGCAAATAAAAACAAACCAATAAAATGTTGCCAGGTTCTCTGTTGCAAATCACTTGCCATATTACCAGCTATAGACCCAAAGGTAATCCCATTGATGTAATCATAAAAGGTCAACTCTCCAACCTGCTTCTTGCCTATTATCCTGGCAAAAAAGAAGGTTCCATAAAAAGCTAGTAGGGTTTGTAAAATAATTTCTATTATTGTTTCCATTTTTGAGTTTCTCCTAAGTATTTATTATTTATATTTAGGATAAACTAAAATAAAGATATTTATTAGTGAAAAAGGTGATCTTATGTCTTTATCTATCCAAGCTATATTGACCATTCTCTTTATCGTAATTGGCTTTGCTATTTTATATTATCTCTCTAAAAAAGAGATGCTATAAGAATAAGAAAGAAGGAGCTAAACTAAACAGCCCCTTCTTTTTATCATAATCTGTTTTTACAGTAATACATTTATATATCAATATTATCAGCTAAATCAGCATTCTTCATAATAAACTCTCTTCTAAGTCGTGCTTTAGAGCCCATCAAGCGATTAAAGATATCATCAGCCACTATCTCATCTTCAACCTCTACCTTCTGTAGTTTACGATTGGCTGGATTCATAGTAGTATTCCATAGCTGAGCAGGATTCATCTCTCCTAAACCTTTATAACGTTGAATAGTTACTTTTGTTCTATCCTTATCAGTCATATACCTCTCTAACTGCTTATCTGTGTAGAGATAATGCTCCTCTTTACCATAAGTAACCTTATATAAAGGAGGTTGAGCAATATAGACATGTCCTGCTTCGATTAATTCAGGCATATAACGATAGAATAACGTTAGAATTAAAGTACAGATATGAGCACCATCGACATCAGCATCGGTCATAATAATAATCTTATGATATCTCAATCTACTGATATCAAACTCCTCACCAATACCTGCACCTAAAGCTGTTACAATCGTGGCAATCTCAGTATTCTTTAAAATTTTAGTTAATCTAGCCCGTTCTACATTCATAATCTTACCCTTTAAAGGTAATATAGCCTGAAATTTACGATTACGCCCCTGTTTTGCAGAACCACCAGCAGAGTCACCCTCTACTAGGTATAATTCACATTCTTCTGGTTTACGACTACTGCAATCAGATAACTTACCAGGTAAAGAGTTATTATTTAAAACACCTTTTCTTCTAGTTAGTTCTCTAGCCTTCTTAGCTGCTTTACGAGCTCTAACTGCTTCTAAAGCCTTATCAACTACACCTTTAGCCATTGATGGGTTGACATCTAAATAATAACGAAGATACTCATAAACTGCTTTCTCTACAGTACTTCTAATCTCACTATTTCCTAATTTGGTCTTAGTCTGCCCTTCAAATTGTGGATCAGTTAGCTTAACACTGACTACAGCTGTTAATCCCTCCCGTAAATCCCGTCCAGACAATGCAGGGTCATTCTTCTTTAACAGATTATTATCTTTAGCATAATTATTAAAAGCCTTAGTAATAGCAGCTTTAAATCCTGTTAGGTGGTATCCACCATCATGGGTATTGATGTTGTTAGCAAAAGTATAAATTCTTTCATTATAGCTCTTATTATATTGGAAAGCAACTTCAACATAAGTATCGTCAAGCTCTTCTTCAATATAAACTATACCTTCAGTCAAAGGATCTTGACTCTCATTTAAATATTTAACAAACTCCTCAAGACCACCACTATAACAGAAGGACTCTTGCTTATCTTCTGCCCTTCTCTTATCGACCAGTAATATCTCTAAATTCTTATTTAAAAATGCAGACTCCTGTAGCCTAGTACTTAAAGTTTCAAATTTAAAATTAAGCTCATCAAAAATTTCTTCATCAGGTTTGAAGGTAATCTGAGTTCCTGTCTCTTTGGTCTTCTCACCCTTCTCAAACTCCGTTACTGGAATTCCCCGCTCATATCTTTGGCGATATACATATCCATCACGATATACTTCTAACTCAAGCCATTCTGACAAGGCATTTACTACTGAAACACCTACCCCATGTAAACCACCTGATACTTTATAGCCAGCTCCATCAAATTTACCACCTGCATGGAGAGTAGTCAGTACCAATTGGGCTGCTGGCAAGCCTTTTTTAGGATGAATATCTACTGGAATCCCACGACCATAATCTCGGACAGTTATTGTTTCACCTATTCCAATGGTAATATCTATTTTACTACCATGACCTGCTAAAAATTCATCTATGCTATTATCAACAATCTCCCAAACGAGATGGTGTAATCCTTTAGTTCCAGTAGAACCGATATACATTCCAGGTCTCTTTCTAACAGCCTCTAGACCTTCTAAAACTTGAATCTGTTCTGCATTGTATTGACTATTTACTGCCATATTATATTAACACCTCTTTCGATTTCCATCTTTTGTAAAAAAACATGATTACATTTATTATAATAGCACATTAATCAATTGATAGCAACTATTAGCTATAATAAGTCTTGATTTAACTCTATTTATATCTAAATTAATCAATTTAAATAAATATTATTCTAGAAAGTGCAGTGATGAGTAATCAGTGACTAGTTAAGAGTTGAGAGTAATTTATTTTACAAATTCCAATTTAATGATATAATAAATACTGTCAATCAGCAAATTTAATATATTTCATAGGATTTTATAATTGTTATTAGATTATCTACAGTATTAAATCACTAATTGATTTAATATATAATCAATTATACTTCAGAAGGTTCTTTGATGCAATTAACTGATTCAATTATTTTTTACTGTTTGGCACTAAGAGAGTATATAAATGATTAATAATTCAAAAAGGGAGTATTGAAAGGAGAAGATAAATATGAAAGATAAACAGATTACACCTGTGGCTATTGAAGACAAGATGCGCAATTCCTATTTGAACTATTCATTAAGTGTTATTATAGACCGTGCTCTACCTGATGTTAGGGATGGGCTTAAGCCAGTACATAGAAGAATTCTTTATGCAACTAAAAAGTTAGGGCTGATTCCTGATAAACCTCATAGAAAATCAGCACGTATAGTTGGAGAGGTATTGGGTAAATATCACCCTCATGGTGATGCAGCTGTATATAATGCTATGGTTAGAATGGCTCAAAATTTCAGTCAGAGATATATTTTAATTGATGGTCATGGAAACTTTGGATCAATCGATGGTGATAGTGCAGCAGCTATGCGTTATACTGAGGCTCGTCTAGCATCTATTTCAGAAGATTTACTTCAGGATATTGAAGAAAATACCGTTGATTTTATTCCTAACTTTGATAGTAGCTTAGAAGAACCTAGTGTCTTACCATCACGAGTTCCTAACCTACTAATTAATGGGTCTAGTGGAATTGCTGTTGGGATGAGTACAAATATCCCACCTCACAATCTATCAGAGGTTATCGATGGCTTAATTCAACTATTAGATAATCAGGATATTAGCATTAAAGATTTGATGAAGACTATTCCAGGACCTGACTTTCCTACTGGAGGTATTATCGTTGGAAATGATGGAATCAAAGATGCTTACAATACTGGAAGTGGAAAGATAACTCTTCGTGGTAAGAGTAAGATTGAAGATAAGGGTAAAGGCAAGAAGAGTATTATTATTACTGAAATTCCTTACCAGTTGAGCAAAGCTAAATTGATTGAAGAGATTGCTGATACCGTTAAGAAAGGAAAGATTGATGATATAAGTGATATTCGTGATGAGAGTGATCGGGAAGGCCTTAGAATTGTAATTGAATTAAAGAAGAAGGGAAATCCAGAGATCATCTTAAACCGCTTATATAAATATACTTCTTTACAATCTAGTATGAGAATTAACATGTTGGCTTTGGTAGATCAGCAGCCAAAGGTTATGAATATCAAAACAATATTAGAACATTTCTTGGACTTTAGAAGAGAAGTCATCACTAGAAGGAGTAAGTATCAATTAGAGAAGGCTGAAGATAGAGAGCATATTCTAATTGGACTTAAAAAAGCTACTGATAGCTTAGATAAGGTAATTAAAGTTATTAGAAGCTCTAAATCTACTCCAGAAGCCAAAAGAAATCTACAAAAGGAACTGGAAGTTACTAAAAGACAAGCAGAAGCCATCTTAAATATGAGGTTACAACGCTTAGTCAGCCTAGAAATCGAGAAACTAGAAGGTGATTTGGCAGAAATTCGAGAGAAGATCAACTATCTAAAATCTATCTTAAATAATACTGATATTCTAGATAATATTGTTAAAGATGAATTAATAGAGATTAAAGAGAAGTATGGCGATAAACGTAAGAGTAAGATACTAGCCGATGATTCTAAGGCGGAGATAGAAGAGGAGGATTTGATTAAGGATAAAGATGTAGTCATCTCTCTCTCCTATCGTAATTATATCAAGAAGGCAGATAGTCTAGATAATGTCCGCTCTGCCAAAAATGACTTTATTACCCATGTGGTAACTGGAAGGAACCTAGACCAAGTCTTATTCTTTACCGATAAAGGACAGGCTTATAGTCTTACATCCCATGAAATTCCAGAACATCACGGCTTATCTACTGGCGATCCCTTAAATCAATACTTAAAGTTACCAATGGATGAACATATCGTTGGAGTTATTATGCTAAATGATTATACTAAAGAGAACTATATTATGCTTGCCACAAAAGATGGTTTAGTTAAAAAGACTAAAGGTGAAGAGTACGAAAGTAGTATCTCATCTATTAAAGCAATCAATTTAAATGAAGGTGATGAAGTAATTGGGGTTGCTGTTACAGATGGAGAACAAGATATCTTATTAGGTACTAAAGAAGGCTATACAATCCACTTCAAAGAGGATGAAATTACCGATACTGGACGTAATACTAAAGGTAGTAAAGGAATCAACTTAAATGAAGGTGATGAGGTAATCAGCTTTAATCTAGTTGAAGGTTCTTCATTAGTTCTTTCCATTACCAAAGAAGGTCGTGGTAAAGCAAGCCCAATTGAAGACTATACCCTTCAAAAAAGAAATGGAAAAGGATTAAAGACTATGTCTAATGATAAGTATAAATTATTAGGTATCCTACCTGCCAAAAGTAATGATAAACTTATCTTAGTCAGTGAAAATGGAGAGATAATCGAAATGGAAGTTAGTAATATTACAGAGACCAAACGCCTAGGTGCTATGTACTCTCAAGCTAAACTCGATAATGATGAATTTGTGAAGATTGTTAAATTACCTAGATTAGAGAAAGAAGATAGAGAAGATAATAAAGAGCAATAAACTTAACCCACAGGATAAATCCTGTGGGTTCTTATATTAATAATTTATATAATTGATTTATTCAATTATTTTATTGAACCTTCTTCTACTGATTTTATAGAATCATTACTTGAAATTCTATTTAAAGAAATTTGAGCTTGGGTTTCAGCCATATAACCAGCAACTTCAAAATTATCAAACCTTCCAACTACTACACCTGTTATATCATCATAAGTAGTTACAAATAATCCAACTTTAATCCCAGCTGAATATTGATTAATATCCTCTACTGCTACTTGATTTTCATTAATATAGATATGTATCTTGTTCACTTTTTGTACTAACTTAATATTATTCATACCATCATTGATATAATTAGTTCCTTCTATCCATTCATTATTCTGATCGAATTCTCCATTAACTTTCTTACTTAACTTATAATAATTGTGGCTATATTTTGTCTCAATACATAATAAAGAATAGTTATTCTTATCGAAATAATTAAAAATAATCCCACTATTCCCGCTTCCTTCGACCCTAGTATCTACACTTACCATATATTCTGAGGATAGTAGTTCAATTGGTGCATAAGCCTAAAATATCCACTTCTCTTTAAAAACTTTAATTTCATATTCTTCATCTACATAATTATATTCTCCTTCAATATTACCTAAATCATCAGAACGGGTCTTATTATGATCCAGCCACTAGTACTATCACTGAAGTTATCACCAAAAGTTACTGTAGGATTTTCAATAGTTGTTTCTTCAATTACTTTTTCTTATAACTTACACTCCCTGCTTCAAAATATAATTTAATATTGGATATTATCCCACATTACAAACAAAAGATGGTATATACCATCTTTTGTTTGTAATGCTTTATTAACTTCAATTAACTGTTTACCATTCTCACAATCTCTTTAGCAATCTGGTCAATAGGCTTAACAACCTCTACTCCACCTATCTCATAGGCAACTTTAGGCATACCATAAACTACACAGGTCTCTTCATCTTGACCTATAGTCTTACCACCATTATTCCTAATTAGCTTCATGCCTTCTGCTCCATCTTTACCCATACCAGTTAAGATAACTCCAATGGCTCTAGAATTATAATCCTGAGCAATAGATTCCATGGTTACATCTACAGCTGGACGAACATTATGAACCTTTGAATTCCGGTTTAATTTAACCTGTCCATTTTCGATAACCATATGGTAATCACCTGGAGCTAATAAAGCAAGCCCTTTCTCTAGTCTATCTCCTTCTTCAGCCTCTTTAACTCTAAGATGAGATAACTTATCTAATCTCTGAGCTAAAGAAGTGGTAAACCCTGGAGGCATATGTTGAATAATAAGTATTGCAGCATTTAAATCTTTGGGCAATAAGGTCACTACTTCCTTTAAAGCCCTAGGTCCACCAGTTGAAGAACCTATTACCACTAGCTTTATATGATCAGTGGTAGATCCATTAGATGATTCTTGTTCAGTAGCTACTTTTTTTATACTGACCATCTTCTTCTCTGACTTTAATGTCCTTGAGAAGGTTTTAGAGATTTTTGCTAACTTAGATTTAGCCCCGGCTGCTATTCTCACCTTTTCAATTAATTCTTCTTTAACTTTATCTATATCCAAAGAGATACTTCCAGAAGGTTTAGCAACAAAATCAATTGCTCCTAATTCTAATGCTTTAATTGTAGTTTTACTCTGCTTTGTAGTCAAACTACTCAACATAATAACTGGAATATTCCTTCCAATCAACTCTGGTAACTTCTGTAGAAATTCCAATCCATCCATCTTAGGCATCTCTACATCTAAAGTAATTACATCAGGTTCATCAGTTTCAATCTTACGCAAAGCATCTATTCCATTTCTTGCTTTATCGATAACCTCTATATCATCTGCCTCTTCTAACATTTCACTAACAACTTTTCTCATAAAAGCAGAATCATCAACTACTAACACTTTAATTGGTCTCGATATTCCTAATAATGAAGCCAAATCGACACCCCCATTAAAGAGAAATTTCTCTCTAAACATTTTTAAAAAAGTCTCAGAAGATATTATAGATCTCCAAGTCTAAAGTGAAATAAAAACAAAGCAATTATTCGCCACAGATATACACAGATTATCACGGATTAAAAGCAAATAACAATTATATTTTTAATTAATCTTGTATCCGTATTAATCCGTGGCAAAAATAAGATTTTAAATTTCTTTTTAGAGTTGTTCTTCTATATACAATGTACCTTCTAAAACTTAATTTATATTATATACTCATTCAAATTAATTTAATTTTAAATATACTAAAAATATTATAATTATAATTTCTAGGCTTAATCTATAATTTAATAAAGATGTTAATTTTCAAAAAAGACTACCTTTTATAATAAACTCCTCTTTTAGATATAGACTAAGCCTTATGAGAAAACTTTAAAATATAGAGAAAATTTAATTGTATAGCCAATTTAGTCAGATTATTTTTCTATTAAATTAACTTCTTGCTAATTTTTCCCTATAATATACAATATAAAGTCTTTCCTAAACTTTTAAATAATATATTATATCTATCCTAAAACTTCTCTGAAATTAAAGTTCTAAAAGCACTCTGTAACTAAACATATATTAGCCTAGAGTAATTTTAAACATCCTTTACTCTATTTGGCTTGATTAGTTTTAATATAAAGTCATTACTACAAATTCTAAAGAAACCTTCGCTAATTCATAAATAGTTTTAACCTAGGATATTCTTTAAGGCATCCTTTACTTTATTTGGTTTAATAGGTTTTACTATAAAGTCCTTTGCCCCTGCTTTTAAGGACTCCACTACCATTGGCTTTTGCCCCATAGCACTACACATGATTACTTTAGCTTCAGGATTGAAGGCAAGAATCTGTTTAGTAGCTTCAACACCATCCATCTTAGGCATAGTAATATCCATTGTCACCAAATCTGGGGATAAATCCATATATTTCTGTATAGCTTCTTCACCATTAATAGCTTCTCCAGCTACCTCATAACCATTCTCTTCAATTAATTTTCCTAACATTGTACGCATAAATTGTGCATCATCAACAATTAATACAGATTTCGACAAGATAGTTCCCCTCCTAACCAGTTGTAATTTCCTCTACATTAATAATTAAGGCAATACTACCATCACCTAGAATAGCTCCACCAGCAATCTTTTGCAGATTCTCTGATAAATCATTAATCCTCTTAATTACTACCTCTTGTTGTCCAATAATAGAGTCAACCATTAAACCATAATTTTCATCTCCTACTTCAACAATAACTGTAGGAATTTCATCTCTTTTCTCTTCTAATGTTGGTTTATTCAACTTATTGCGTAAAGAGATTAATGGAATTACAGATCCTCTACGGTGAATAACTTTCTCTTTTCTAATAGTTTGAATCTCATCTAGATTGACATCTACAATCTCTTGAATCGATTCTAATGGGATTACATAATCTTGATTTGCTACTTTAGTCAAGAAACCTTGAATAATAGATAATGTCAATGGTAATTTAATAGTAAAGACAGAACCTTTACCAACTTCTGAAGTAATATCAACAGAACCACTTAATGATTCTATCTTATTCTTTACAACATCCATTCCTACTCCACGACCTGAAACATCACTTACTTTAGCTGCAGTACTAAACCCTGGAGCAAAAATTAATTTAATTATATCATTATTACTCATAGTTTCTAATTCAGATTGAGAAATAACACCTTTCTCTACTGCCTTATTTCCAATAAACTTAGGATCAATTCCATGTCCATCATCTTGAATCTGAATTACAACATTATTTCCTTCATGGAAAGCAGACAATCTAACTAAACCAATTGGATCTTTTCCAAACTTTTCTCTTTCTGCTGGACTTTCAATACCATGATCTATAGAATTACGAATCATATGAACTAGAGGATCTCCAATTTCATCGATAATAGTTCTATCTAATTCTGTATCTTCACCTTCAATCACTAAGTTGATATTCTTATCTAATTCTTGGGATAAGTCTCTAACCAACCTAGGGAATCGGTTAAATACTAAACTAATTGGAACCATTCTCATCTCCATTACTGCATTTTGTAATTCAGTAGTTACCTTACTTAATGGCTTCAACTTTTTGTTCAATTCGTCTAAATTATAACTTCTACCAACAGACTCTACCTGAGTTCTCTTAATAACCAACTCTGCAACTAAATTCATTAAAGCATCCAATCGTTCTACATCTACCCTAATTGTATTATTGGATTTTAAGCGCTTGGATAACGTAGTTGCTTTTGGCTTCTTCTCTTCATCATCTTCACTAACAATAGTATCTTCTGCTTCAACCTGATTGTCTTCTGTTACTAATAATTGAGTTATATCTTCAATAAGGGTAATTTCTACCTTTTCAACCTCAGAGACACTATTTAAGGCATCATAAATTACATCCTTATCATCTTTAGTTGAGAATAGAATATAGAAGGTAGTCTCAAACTCCTCATTTTTAATCTTCTCTATCTTAGGATTTGCTTTAATCAATTCCCCATGCTCTTCTAAAGCATCTAAGACCATATCTGCCCTTAATGATTTGAAGACACAATCTTCTTCTAATTTAACTCTAATAGTCATGGGATGCCCTTGAGCATTTTGGGTCATCTCTATCTCTTCTTGGGTCAAATTAAATTTACTATCATGGCTAACGTTAGCTATACTCTTATTTTGAGTATCTGCTGTTCTATCACCTTGGGAATATGCCTTTAATTCATTGATCAAAGCATGTAATCCAGTAGTCTCTTCAGGACTATTACTTAATAACTCTAACATATCTACTGCTTTAAAGAGTATATTGATAACCTCAGTATTAACAGCTAAAGTCTCATCTCTAATTAAATCCATAACATTTTCCATAGCATGAGCTAATTCACTAACATTATCAAAACCCATAGTTCCTGCCATACCTTTTAAGGTATGGGCTGCCCTAAAAGCTTCATTTATCATTTCCATATCATCAGGGTTATTCTCTAAAGTCAAGAGTGCATCATTTAAAAGATCAAGATGTTCTCTAGATTCACTAGCATATAATTCTTGAAAATCACTCATATCCATAATTAAACTCCCCCTTCCTAATTAAATCCACTATTATGATTCCTTATCCAATTCAATCTTTTCTTTTGATTTTAATAAATTACCTAATTCTAACAAGATGACTATATCCTCTCCTACTTTAATTATCCCTCTAATATAATCATTCTTGATTCCAGCCATACTCTTAGGTGGAACATCTACCTTACTCTCATCAATATGTAGCACCTCAGATACAGCATCTACAATTAGCCCTACATTTTGACCTTCAAACTCTACAACAATGATTCTAGTATTGTCATCTTCAACTATATTATCTATTCCAAACCTCTTTCTTAGGTCAATAACTGAAATAATATCTCCTCGTAAATTAATAATTCCAGCTATATAAGGCGAATTGATTGGAAGCTCAGTTATCTTCTTCATACGGATAATCTCATGTACCTCAGTAATCTTAACACCAAACTTCTCTTCTCCTATATCAAAAACAATAATTTGCCCTGTTTCATTTGACATAATGTATCCTCCTTTCATAAAATAAAAATCTATTTTATATAATTTATTTCTTCTTTTATATCCTTTCTTGTATCCGCTATCTTTATTGAATACCTTTATAAATACCTTTTTAAAGATTCTTTTAACTTAATAATTCGTGATTTCATCTAGTAATTCCTCCTTAGTTAATTAAAAATTTATCCAAAAAATAAAATTTATCAATAATCTTAAGGAAATATGTATTTTTATAGTCTAAAATAAAAGAAAAGCCATCTTAAATAGACAGCTTTTGAAATATTCTAGTTGATTTTCTACTAAATTATAACCTATAACTCAAAGATTTCTCTCTACAATTTCTTTCGAACTCTTCACTCTTTGTACAGAGAAATAAAGTTTGATGTTTTTGAGAAACTTTATAATCACGGAGAGTTTCTTGAAACTCATAAGGGAAAAATTCCCGACCGAATTTTTCCTATATATATCTATCTATAACCAAATACTCTGAATTATAAATTAAATATTCTGCTTATTCTAAATTCTTCCCCTTCGAGTTCTTTGAACTCTTCGTGATGGAAAAATTCCCGACCGAATTTCTCCTATATATCTATCTATAACCAGATACTCTGAATTATAAATTAAATATTCTGCTTACTCTAAATTCTTCCCCTTCGAGTTCTTTCAACTCTTCGTGATGGAAAAATTCCCGACCGAATTTTTCCTATCTTCTACCCTCTAACTCTTGATATATCTCCTTTAAATCAACACCATAATAAACCATCATCACCATCAAGTGATATAGTAAATCGGCTACCTCATAAATAATCTCACCTTGGTCATTCTCTTTAGCAGCCATTACAACCTCTGTAGCCTCTTCTCCTATCTTCTTTAAGAAGGCATTCTCACCCTTTTTATATAATGATGAAGTATAAGAGCCTTCCTCTGGATTTTCTTTTCTATCTTTAATAACCTCATATAATTCATCTAATATATCAGCATCTAAAGATTTCTTATAAACCTCTTTAGGGTCAAATACCTTCTCCACATCTTTCTCCCGCTTAATTCCACGATAGAAACAAGATTTATGACCTGTATGGCAAGCTCCGCCAGTCTGATTAACCTTTAATAGTAAGGTATCACCATCACAATCATAATCTATCTCTACAACCTCTTGAATATGCCCTGAAGTCTCTCCTTTCCACCATAGTTCTTGACGACTTCTACTCCAAAAACAGGTTCTCCCTGTTCTAATTGTATTCTTCAAAGACTCCTCATTCATATAAGCCATCATTAAGACCTCTTTTGTAGCTGCATCTTGAATGATAGCAGGTATCAACCCCTTTTCATCAAACTTTAAATTCTTGATAGACATCGAACATTAACCCCCTCTTTCTTTAAGTATTTCTTTGTCTCTTCGATTGTGTACTCCTTAAAGTGGAAGATAGATGCTGCCAGTGCTGCATCTGCTTTTCCTAGAGTAAACGCCTCTTTAATATGCTCTAAATTTCCTGCTCCTCCTGATGCGATAACAGGAATATTTACAGCCTCTGATACTGCTTTATTTAGCTCATTATCATAACCATCTTTAGTACCATCTCCATCCATACTGGTTAAGAGAATCTCTCCTCCACCTAATTCTTCTATTTGCTTAGCCCAATCAATTACATCAATACTTGTTGCTGTTCTTCCCCCATGAACAAAGACTTCCCAAGAATCACCTTTACGCTTTGCATCTATAGCTACAACTATACATTGGCTTCCAAACTTTTGAGCACCATCTCTAATCAACTCGGGATTCTTCACTGCTGCTGAATTGATTGATATCTTATCTGCTCCAGCCTTTAATAACTCTCTCATATCTTCAGTTGTTCTAATTCCTCCACCGATAGTAAAGGGAATAAACACCTTCTCAGCAGTCCGTTTAACTACATCAACCATCGTCTTACGCTTATCGCTAGATGCTGTAATATCTAAAAAGACTAACTCATCAGCACCTTCCCTATCATAAAAAGCAGCCAACTCTACAGGATCTCCTGCATCACGAATATCAACAAAATTAACCCCTTTAACTACCCTTCCCTTATCTACATCAAGGCAGGGAATAATCCGCTTTGCTAACATAAAATCACTCCTTTCTTAAGTACAGTGACAGGTGAGAGAGTAACAGGTAACAAGTTAAATTCTTTGTTCTTTATTCTTTTTAATCGTCACTCTTCACCCGTTACTCGTTACTAATCTTAATTGCTTCTTCTAAATCTAAACTATCGGTATAGATTGCTTTTCCTGTAATCACTCCTACTACTCCATCCTCTTCTATCATCTTTAAATTCTTAATATCCTCTAGTTTAGATACCCCTCCAGAGGCAATCACCTTTAAGCCTGTCTCTTTAGCCAAAGTTTGAGTACTCTCTATATTCGGACCTGTTAAAGTCCCATCTTTACTGATATCAGTATAAACAACCCACTCTACACCTCTAGCTTTCATTGCTTTACCCAAATCAATTACAGTAGTATCAGAAGTCTCTAGCCACCCTTCAGTAGCTACATAATTATTCTTAGCATCGATACCTACTACAATTCTAGCGGCACCAAACTCCTTGATCCCTTCTACAACCAACTTAGGATTCTCAATCGCTGCTGTTCCAATAATTACTCTATCTACTCCAACTGATAAGTAACTCTTGATAATCTCCATAGTTCTGATTCCACCACCGACCTGTACTGGAACCTCCACCTCTTTAACGATTTTAGAGATTAACTCCAAATTAGTAGGCTTACCATCTAAAGCACCATCTAAATCAACGATATGTAAACGGCTAGCCCCTTTACTTGCCCATAATCTAGCCATCTCAATTGGATCACCATAGACAGTCTCTTGTTCAAAATCACCTTTATATAAACGGACACAATTTCCATTACGAATATCTATTGCTGGTATAACTTCCATCTATTCTTCCTCCATTTCTACTATCTTTCCAAAATTCTTAAGAACCTGTAATCCCTTATCACTACTCTTCTCTGGATGGAATTGAGCACCATAGACATTATCCTTAACAATACTTGAGACAAACTCAATCCCATAATCAGTTGTTGCACCAATTACATCTTTATCCTCTGTTTCAACATAATAAGAATGAACAAAGTATTGGAATTCTCCATCAGTTAATCCATCATAGATTTGATTATCTTGTTTAAGATTCAATTGGTTCCAACCCATATGAGGAATCTTAAGCCCTAAATTATCAGGAAACTTCTTAACTGAACCAGAGATAATATCTAAACCTTTAGTATAACCAAATTCTGTACTTTCACTAAATAGGAGTTGAAACCCTAAGCAGATTCCTAAAAAAGGTTTACCTTCCTTAACCACTTGGTGGATAGTATCTATCAAATCTAATTTCTGAATGTTCTCCATAGCATCCTTAAAAGCACCTACTCCTGGAAGAACAACTCCATCTGCATTTAGTATCTCCTCTTTCTTATTAGTTATCTCCGCTTGATAACCAACCTTCTCAAAGCTCTTTTGTACACTCCTTAAATTACCCATCCCGTAATCTATGATTTTAATCATTTTATCACCTCACTTATTCAATTCACAGTTAACAATTGACAGAGTACAGTTAAAACATTTAAAAGACTAAAAAACCCCATACGATCTTAAACAATTTTGAACTTAACGTACATTGTAAACTGTACACTGTCAATTTATTCAAGTTTTCCCTTAGTTGACATTATCCCCGTAATCCTATCATTAATAGCCACAGCCTTAGATAATGACCTTCCAAAGGCTTTAAAAATACCTTCAATAATATGATGGGTATTATAACCTGCTAACTTTCTAATATGTAAATTAAGACCTAAATTAAAGGCTACTGCTCTAAAGAACTCTTCTACTAGCTCTGTATCAAACTCCCCTACCTTATCCTTTAGCCCATCTATCTCACAATTCAAATAATATCTTCCACTTAAATCTAATGCTATATGAACTAGAGCATCATCCATTGGAACAAACTCGCTTCCATAACGGTTGATTCCTACTTTATCTCCAATAGCTTCTTTGATAGCCTGACCTAGTACAATTCCAATATCCTCTACAGTATGGTGGTCATCTATCTCTACATCACCCTTAGCCTCTAATTCCAAATCAAAAAGCCCATGTCTAGTAAATAGATCTAGCATATGATTTAGAAAAGGGACAGGAGTATCAATATTAGAATTTCCACTACCATCCAAATTTATCTTTAAAGAGATCTCTGTTTCACTGGTCTGACGATTTATATCTGCTTGACGCATCTTAAACCTCCTCTTCAAATCTTACCTTAATACTATTAGCATGAGCATCGAGCCCTTCTACCTCAGCTATTCTAACAGCATCATCTTTAACCTTCTCTAGCCCTGCTTTAGTATAAAAGATAATACTTGATTTCTTTCTAAAGTCATCTATATTCAGCGGAGAGTAGAATCTAGCTGATCCTCCAGTTGGTAGGACATGATTAGGTCCTGCTATATAATCACCAATTGGCTCTGCAGCATACTCTCCCATAAAGATTGCTCCAGCATTCTTTAACTTACCTAAGATAGCAAAAGGTTCATCAACCTTAACCTCTAAATGCTCTGGAGCAAAACGATTGGTCAAATCAATTGCTTCATCTAAGTTTTGAGCTACTAAGATAGCTCCATAATTCTCTAAAGACTCTTTACAGATATCCTGACGAGATAGCTCTACTAACTGCTTCTCTAACTCTAGATTAACCTTTTTAGCTAGTTGTAATGAAGTAGTTACTAAGATACTTGAAGCCATCGGGTCATGCTCTGCTTGTGATAATAGATCAGCTGCTACAAAACGAGGATTAGCACTCTCATCTGCCAATACTAAGACCTCACTTGGTCCTGCTAACATATCAATATCTACATATCCAAAGGCCATCTTCTTAGCTAAAGTAACATAGATATTACCTGGTCCTACTATCTTATCAACCTTAGTCATAGTCTCAGTACCTAAAGCCAAACCTACTACCGCTTGAGCACCACCAACTTTATAAATCTTATCTACTCCAACTTCAGCTGCTGTTACTAGGGTATACGGGTTAATACCTCCATCTTTAGAAGGGGGAGTTACCATAATTATCTCCTTAACCCCTGCCACCTTGGCTGGAGCACCATTCATCACTACAGAAGATACCAAAGGAGCACTACCTCCTGGGACATAGATTCCTACCTTCTCCAAAGGTTCAAACTTCTGCCCTAAGATAACACCATCCTCTTTAACATCCATCCAGCTTTCTTGTAGCTGTTTACTGTGAAATTCACTTACATTTTTTATCGATACTCTAATTGCCTTTAAGAATTCATCATCAATTTCTTTATAAGCCTCTTCAATCTCCTCTGGCTGTACCTCTAATCCTTTATCCTTTAAATCTACCTGGTCAAAACGGGCTGTATATTCAAAGATAGCTTCATCACCTCTAGCTTTGACATTATCCCAGATTTCCTGTACAGCCTCTACTTGAGCTTCATTATCGAAGGATGAACGGTTTAAAACTTTATTTAACTCTGTTTCTATCCCTGCTTCAGTAGTCTTTAATATCTTTAACATCTTTAATCCTCCTTATTAATTTAGTGAGTAATAAATTAGTAAAGAATCAACTTCTTAACTCTCCTTCAAGTTCTACTAACCCTTAGTGATGGAAAAATACCCAAAGGAATCTTTCCTATCCACTAATTACTGTTCTAACCTTTTCAATTATATCCCTGATCCTACTATACTCTGATTTATAACTTACTTGATTAACAATTAATCGTGCCGAGGATTCAGCTATTTCAGCAATTTCGATCAGATTATTCTCCTTCAAAGTAGTTCCAGTAGAAGTTATATCGACTATCATATCTGAAAGACCTATAATAGGTGCTAACTCTATAGAACCATTCAATTTAACTACCTCTATCTGAATTCCATTCTTATCAAAGTATCGCTGTGCTACATTGACATACTTAGTAGCCACTCTCCCTGTAGGTGGTAATTGACTTAAGTTAGTAATACCTTTATCTTTAGGCAGAGCCACAACCAATCTACAGTAACCCAAACCTAAATCCAATACCTCACAGATCTTTGCCCCTGCTTCTAAAAGAACATCCTTTCCTGCTACCCCAATATCAGCTACTCCATTTTCAACATAGGTCTGTACATCTACAGCTTTGGATAAGATTATATCAATATTATTATCTTTGTCAGTCAGAACCAGCTTCCGTGAATCATCATCAAGGTCTCGATTTATAATTCCAGCTTCCTGTAAAATCTTAACCACAGATTTGAATAATCTCCCTTTTGGTAAAGCAATAGTTAATTTATTCATACCTCTACTCCTTTCCACCTACTAAAGTCTTAACCTTAGCCTCTAACTCTTCTCCTACCACCTTTAATTCTAAACCTTTACTATCTATATACTCTATAACATCTTCTAATTCTCTATTAAATATCTCAATCTCTACCTGCTTATCCTTCCCTCTTAGCTCTTCTGCCAAAGCAAAGCCCTCTTCTTTATAAGCTGGATCTATCAAGACCAAAATTTTATCTTTAATAAGAGGGAAATTATAATCTTGCTTTTCTAAGGACAGCAATAACCTATCAATACCTATCGCAAATCCAGTAGCAGGTACTGAATAGCCAAACTTACTTACTAACCTATCATAACGACCTCCACCACAGATAGTATAACCTAAATCCTTAGTATATCCTTCAAAGACGATTCCCGTATAGTAGTTGAAGTTACGAACAACACTAAGATCTATACAGATATATTCACTAACACCTAAAAGTTCTAAGTTACGATATACTTCCTCTAAATTAATCAATGACTCTAAGGATTCTTGATTATCTACTAAATCTTTAGCCTTTTCAATAACCTCTACCCTACCACGTAACTCTTGAACTGATAAGATTGCTTCCTTCTGCTTTTCAGTCAATTCAGTTTCAGTTAATAATTTCTCTAATTCCACTACATTTCTCTGAGATAAGGCTTGACGAATTGCAATCTGTTCCTCTTCCTCCAATTTAGCGGCTTTCATAATCCCAGTAAAGTAATCTACATCACCGATATCTATCTTAAAATTTTTCAACCCTGATTCCTCAAAGGCTTTTGCTGCCATGGCAATTACTTCAGCATCACCCATCGGACTTGTTATTCCTAATAATTCTACGCCAGCTTGATAGAACTCTCGATATTGCCCTGCTCGTGGACTAGTATAACGGAAGACATTGCTCTGATAAGATAAACGTAAAGGTAAAGGACTGTCCTTTAATTTAGTTGCTGCTACCCTTGCAATCGAGGCAGTCATCTCAGGTCTTAAAGCTAGAATTTGACCTTTACGATCAAAGAAATTATACATTTTGGTCTGTAAGCCCTCTGTTCCTGCTGATAATATATCATAAAACTCAAAGGTAGGTGTAATAATCTCCTCATAACCCCAACCTTTAAATAGATTATGTAATTTATCCTCTATATACCTCTTCTTCTCTGCTACTTCTGGTAAATAATCTCTAGTTCCTTCTGGTCTCTGTAATTTAATCAATGTCAAGAGAACCCCTCCTTAATTACTTTATTACGTTAAAGTGGTGATTTATTAAAATATAACATATATCTCCCTAAGTGTCAATAAGATTTTATGAAAATTAATTAATCTTAATAACTCATCTAATCAACTTAAAGTCGCTGTTTAGAAATTAATTCTACTTTAATTTATTTTTACCTTTATTTATAGATTCTATTATCAGATTTGTATATCTTTATGATTCTAACGGGAAATTGAAATGTGTCTTTATAGATATTGCGACACTTTTACTTTTTAAAAGTTAACAAAATTATTAAAATATCTTTCGGGAAAGCTTACCAGCTTTTTTCCCGAGTGACTTTTGCCATTACCGCAAAAGTCACCAAAAGTCTAGAAAAGAATTAAAACTCACTCAGCAATCAAACTATTAAATATTATCATTGCTTAAGTTCTTTATTCAAAATTTGATTAAAATCTAAATTTTTAGTTCAATTTTTGCTTCGTTCAAACAATAATTCTTTTCACTTTAAAAGCCCTAACTATTAACTATCCCTATCAACTCAAAAAATGCCGTAATATACCCATAATACCTAATTTCAAATTATATATTCCTAAAATTCCTCCTTTAAAGAAAAATAAGTCTCGGAGTTTCCGAGACTTATTTTAAAACCAATATTTAATTCTATCTAGCAAAGACATGATTACCAATCTGAACCGTCTTTTCTCTAGTTTCTAACCAAGCTCTTCCGATAGGATTAGCAGTCTTGGGATTATAGAAGTAAAGAGCACCATCTGTTGGATCATTACCTCTAAAAGCTTCTATAGCAGCATTATATGATGATTCATTAGGTGGCAGATATATCTGTCCATCATCCACTGAACTAAATTGGTTCTTCTGATGGATTACACTATAAATTGTATTAGGGAATTTAGTACTCCTTACTCGATTGAGAATAACTGACGCTACAGCTACTTGCCCCTCAAAAGGCTCTCCTCTAGCTTCAGCATGAACTGCTCTTGCTAACCAAGTCAACTCATCATCAGTATAATCCATAGGCTCTCTACTTATATTCCAATTTGACCTTGCTACATCTTTATCATCACCAAAAACTCTATTAAAAATATAGATTAAAACTACTGTAAAAGCTAAACCCTTATAAGCATCTTCTCTTTGAATCTCTGCTGCATAAGCCTGATATGAGAGAGGAGCAAAAAGAGAAGTAAAGCAGGGACTTATTAATAGAAACACTAAAGTAAATGCAATTATTGAAATAATTCTACTCTTTCTCTCCATTCTGTCCCCCACCTTTTAGTTGCTCATCAATAATAATACAGAGATTAACCAGCCACCAGTTAACCAATAAAATCTTCTCTTTAAACCTTCAATCTCTGCTTGACTTCCTGATCCCTCTTCTAACTTAGTTAATTGCTCCTTTAACATTTGATTCTCTATCTCCAATGAACCAATCTTCTCTTCTAATTCATCAATTCTTGAACCTTCTTCTTTTAAATCAGCCAATATCTTCACTACTTCTTGTTGCAGTTGATTGATTCTATAATTTGTGTTGACTATATCTTCTTTAAGAATCTTCTGCTCTTTATCAAGCTCTTTAACTTCTCCCTTTAAATCCTCATTCTGACTGATAACCTCTACTAGCTCAGAACGAAACTCTGAGGCTAAGTTCTTTAATGTCAGCACATCGCCTTTTTCTGGTACCACTTGCCCTTGTTCGATATTATTTAAAATCTTAGCAATAACCTTAGCAAGTTCATAACGGCTAACCTTATTCTCACCTTTAAATTTATTGTCTTCATACAAAGACATATACCCCTTCTCTACAAGCTTCTTTACACTCTTATAAGCCCAATGGCTACTTGAGATATCATCAATTTTAGTGCTAGCTAAAGCTGGAAGTGCTGCAGTAGCCACAAAAATAAAGACGAGCATAAAGTTAATAAAGCTATTCCGTACGTTCATACTAATTCCTCCTAATATTAAGTAGATTATTAACCATCTCCAATTTTAATTGATTATTATTCATATCATAAGCAAGGAAGTCTTCAAAAGATAAATCAAAACTTCCTAAAGACTTAATCTTAAAATGGAGATTGGCTACTAAACCATCTTCTATATCCTGTTCACCATCCAAGGAAGCAGAAATTCCTTTAATCAATCCCTCCTGTTGAGAAACTATAGGTAGATTCCAGCTCAATAACTTGCCATTATCGATAAAAAGATTTCCTCGTGAGACATAAATGGCTTCTAATACCTTATTATTGTAACTAATATTAGTCTTTAAGCCATAGAAGTCTGATATATTCTTCAATCTTATTTGAGCAGTCAGATAATCACCAACTTGATAACCACCCTTTTTAGGCAAAACCTCTATCTTTACCTTAGGGTCCAATTTTGGAATTAGGATACTATTTTTAGATATTTCATTAAGAGCATTACTACTACTTAGCTCTACTGAATAAGGTAACTTCCCATCAACTAAAATTAAAGGCTTAACCTTCCATGATAATTCGATACTTTCATTAGGCTCTAAGAATCCTATAAACTTCTCTTCTTTATCACCTTTACTCAAGGTTAATCCTGGTGGTAAAGCCAAAGTACTCTCTATTCCATAAGCTGTTGATGCTCCATAATTTGATATCTTTCCTTTAATATAGAAGCTATCCTTTACTAAGGAATCATCCTTAGCCTCCATCCTTTTAGGTGCAGTTAACTGCAAGGATAACTTAGGTGGTCCAACAAATTTTAGCCCTCTACTTACTTGGTTATCATCAGTATTCTTGGCAGTTGCCTTGACTGTATACTCTACCTGTTGCTGTAATAACCTTTTAGGACGAACTTCCCACATCACCTGAGCAGTCTGTCCTGGACTTAAATCACCTAACTCTTTGGTCTTATAGTTATCTATAGGTTCTAAGTTCTCTGGAAGTACTAACTCAACCTTTACATCCTTTACTGTAATTTCGGCAGTATTCTGGATATAAGCCACAATCTCTACAGTCTTATTAGGTTTATCCATCACTACCTGTGCAGGTGAAGTAACCCCTAAAGATAATAGTCCAGGTACAATGGTAATACCCCCTAAACCATAATTTGTTACATAGGTCTTAGTTTCTCCTGCTTTAATAGTACTTTCTTGCCAGAATAATGCCATAGCACTATCTAGCTCAAACTCACCTTTGCGTAAGAATTCTTCTCCAGATTTAAAATCAAAATCCCAAGGACCATCTGCTAGACTTCCCCAATCAGCAAAATAAACCTCATCAGGGGTAGTCACCCCAGCACCTTTAATCGTTCCCTGTGCAGTCACCTTTGGATCTCTTAATTCATCAAAGGCCTGCCAGAAGGTTGGCACCTCATCTTTTAAGAATAGACTATCACTAGTGACTGCTTGATTAGTAATCCTAAAAGGAGCACCATCATTCTCACCTAACATGGTATCAATCATAATCCTTGTACCTATTTGGTGCTCTACATCATCTTCATTTGTAACCCGATATGTTATCTGTAATGTATCAGGCAATCCTGTAGTACTACTCTTAACAAAGTTTAAAATTTGACTAACAACTATCTTATTAAATTTATACTTAGTAATAATCTTATTATTATCAAGGGTAGGCCCTTGAATTAACTCTCCATACTCCCCACTACGACCGGCCCTTTTATCAGTCTTACCACCAAAGATATAGTTTTTATCATCTATTCTAAAGGTAGTATAAGATGTCCAAGGGTGAGGGTGACCATAAAGTAATGGCTTACCATCATCACCACTTCTAATTGGATCTCCTCCTGTAATATCAACAGCAAATCTACCTTTATTGAATTCATTTTGGTTGACAATCACAGAAATATAGTCATTCTTTAACTGTAAATTACCATATTGATCTACATTAGCACTAACTTTAGAGGATATTACCGCTAATAGTAGTATTAAAATTATCCCTAATTTTTTCTTCATCCTCTAACACCTCATTTCTGATCAAAGGATAAACCCAGATACTCAACATCAACTTGATTTTGATGGTCAATATAACGGAAATGAACCATTAATATTACTTCATAATTGGATTTATCAGCCTTAAATTTCCAGCCATACTGTACTGTTCTCTTAGCTTGATTATCTAATTGCTCATATTCAGAGGATTCGATAATTTCTACTTGATCAATCTCTCCACTAGCCTTAACCTTAACTAATAACTTAACATCCCCTTCAATTCCTGTATTAGAAGCATTCTTAGGATATCGAGGAATTACATTACTAAGAATCATATCTTTAGGTGCAGGTGGTGGAGGTGGTGGTACTTCTTTAACTTCTTCCTTGACCTCTGCCTTCTCTTCTTTACCCTCTTTATTTTCAACAACCTTCTGCTCTGTAATTGCCTCTGCTTCTTCCTGCTTAACTGGAGCTTTCTCTTTCTCTTCAACTTTTTTTTGGGCAACCTTAATCTCTTCAGTACTTGATTGGCTAGTTATTACCTCTTCAACTTCTTCTTTAACCTCTTGAGTTACTACTTCTACGTGCTCTTCTATTACATCTTCCTCAACTTTATCTTCTACTATAACTTCATTATCTTTATCTAGACTTACTCCTTCAACCTTTTCTTCACTACCTGCCTCTATCTGCTCTTCTATGATGATCCTTTCTTCAGCAGTCTTTTCTGCCTGGGCTACCTCTTTTAATTTGGGTTTTTCTTCTATTAGCTCTTCTTTTGGATCTTTGATCTCTGCTACATCTTCATTAGCTTCTTCTATTTGAGGGAGTTTATCCTCTTTCTCCTGCTTAACCTCTTCTATTGGTTCCTTCTTTTTTGACTTACTATCCTCTTGATAATGTTCAACTAATTCTCGACTTTTAGCAATTCCATCTTCTAAATAGAGTAGGTCTAACTGACTAGTATAATTGATAGGATCACTTTGGAAAGTAGGTTGAACCCCTAGATTAATAAAAGAAAACATGTACAAGAGAATCCCATGAATAATAAGCGAGATAATAAAGAACCTAGAAAATTCTCCTTGTCGTTTCTTCTTATATGCCATAATTATCACCTAATCCAATTTCTCTTTATTGGCTGCCAATGCTAATCTATAACCACCAACATTACGAACTGTATCCATTACATTAATAATTTTCTCATATCTTACCTCTTTATCAGCTTTGATAATGAAGATAGCATCAGGTGATTTTTTGATGATTTTAGATACTTCAAATTCCAAAGCCTTACTATCAATAAGATCTCCATCTAAATAAATTTGACCATTTTCAGCGATATTTAAGGTTAATTTGATATCTTCATTCTGCTGAGTAACGGTTTTAGCTTTAGGCAGATTAATCTCCAATCCTGTTGGAGTAGTCTTAAAAGTTGTAAAAAGCATAAAGAAGACTAGCAAAAAGAAGATAACATCAATCATTGGTAAGATTTGAATGTTAGGTCTCTTCTTTAAATTAGATTTGAACATTATTATCACCTTGACTTAACGCTTCAACTAAATCTACAAACCAGTAATTGATATCCTCAATTCTATCCTGTACTAAGCCTAACAGATAAGTATAGACTAACATAGTAGGAATAGCAACAACTAACCCTACTGCTGTACTGATTAAGGCTTCAGAGATACCAGAACTTAAAGCAGCTGGTGTTGCCATCCCTTGGGCACCAGCTAAAATATTAAAGCTATCAATAATCCCCAATACTGTACCTAATAATCCTAGTAATGGAGATATTGTTGCAATTAAATCTAATACTCCCAATCTCTTTTCCAATTTCTTAATCTCATTCTGCCCAATTAATTCTAAGTTACTTCTTAATTCTTTCTTACTTTGACCATAATACTTAATACCTTCTTCTAAAATTCCTGCTACTGGTCCTTTTGCATTCATTGCAATCCCTTTTACTTCACCAATCTTCCCTTTAGTCAACTTTAGTCTTACTGTCTCAATCAATTTAAAGTTATTAGCTTTAGCCTTCTTTAAATAAATTAATCGCTCTAAAGTGACAGCTAAACTCACTACTGAACAGAACAATAAAGGTATGATTGTAACCCCACCTTGTTTCAAAATCTCCAACATAATTTGTCCTCCTTATAATCCTTTATATTTTATAAAATTCAATTATGGTATCAATATATAACACTTAGACATTACTTCCTTTTTATCAGCAAATTAATTATTACTAATATCAGTTATTTACAAAATAAAATTCCCCTTAATGGTTCGTAAATTGTTCATAGTATATTATCTTTCAATTTGTCGATAAAATTAGGAGAAATATGATCTTTTATAAGACCATATTTTTGAGTTTTATCGACATTCTAAAGTATAGTTACTCAACCTTAAAATTTAATTTAAGTTGGATAGAAATAACAATTGCCTAGTAACAGTAAAACAACATAAACCCACTATAGACTTCACTTTAATTCTACTTTAACTACCTTTAACCCTTATCTAGCTTCCTTCAAACCATTAACTAATTCATAAGGAGCTTTAATCTTACCAATTAGGATTTCCCCTTTACGTTCTGGCCCATGACAATCTGAACCGCCTGTTATTAATAAGTTATTATCCTTAGCATACTCTAAATATCTTTGACTATCAACTCGATCATGCTCAGTATGATAAACCTCTATCCCTTCAATCCCCCATTCTAATAAATTCTCTAATAAGTCATCCCTTTCCATTAAGGCAGGATGTGCAATAACCGGAATCCCTCCTGCTTTCTTAATGATTTCAATAGCTTCCTTAGGAGTTATCTTCTTTCTCTCTACATAAGCTGGAGCACCTTTTGCAATATATTGATCAAAAGCTTGACTCCACTTCTTAACATATCCCTTATTTAACATAATTTGAGCAATATGAGGGCGACCTAAAGCACCGCCATCAGCCAGCTGACTAACCTCATCAAAATCTATCTCCAAACCCAAATTATTGAGTTTGGTAACAATCTTCCTAATTCTATTATATCTAGCTTCCTTTAAATCAGCTAATATATTTAAAAATTTCTCGTTTTGATAGTCAAGATAATAACCTAAGATGTGAATTTCTGTATTCTCATAATCTGTATTCATTTCAATTCCAGGGATTAGCTCAATTCCTAATTCTTTAGCAACCTTTAGCCCTTCTTCAATACCACCTACAGTATCATGGTCTGTGATAGCAATAGCACTAAAGCCTAAATCCCTTGCCTTATTAACAAGCTCTGTAGGGGTATAACTTCCATCAGATGCTGTTGTATGCAAATGTAAGTCTACATATCTTCCTTCCATCAATTCTCTCTCCTATCATATCAGCTTATATTAATTAGTATAATTTAATCTTTATAGTTCTAATTATAGCTTAATTAATAATCATCTATTCATTATATTATTTCATAATAACTTATTCAATATTAATAGTTAAAAATCCTCTTTTTATCCAAAGACTAATCGACAAATAAATACAGCTGCCAAAAATCCTGCCAAGTCAGCAACCAAGCCAGCTAGGATTGCATGACGACTATTCTTAATACCGATAGCACCAAAATATACCGCTGCTACATAAAAAGTGGTTTCTGTACTACCTTGCATAGTTGAGGCTAACCTTCCAATAAATGAATCTGGACCATATTGATTAATTAAATCGGTAACAACTCCCAAAGAACCTGTTCCAGAAAGTGGTCTAATTAAGGCTAAAGGGATTACTTCCTTTGGAATCCCAAATGTACTTAAAGGCTTAGATAACAGATTCAATATAATATCTAAAGCTCCAGAAGCTCTAAAGATAGAAATTGCCATTAACATCGCTAGCAAATAAGGCAAGATTTTAACTCCTACTGCTATCCCCTCTACAGCACCATCTGTAAAAACCTCATAGACCTTAACTTTCTTGATAAAAGCAGAAATTAAGATTGAAAATATTATTAGAGGAATAGCCCATTGGGAGAAGTGATTTATAAAATTAATCATATTTCTCTCAACCCACTTATTTTGATTAAAATTCTATTGGCGATTAGTCCCACTACTGTTGAGCAGAAAGTAGCAAAGATAGTTGTACCTATAATTTCTGTTGGCTGAGCAGAACCTGCTCCTATCCTTAAAGCAAGAATCGTAGTAGGAAGCAGAGTAACACTTGACGTATTAATAACCAAAAAAGTACACATAGCATTAGAAGCTGATCTTTTACCACTATTCAATTGCTGTAATTCCTGCATCGCTTTAATTCCCAGTGGGGTTGCAGAATTTCCTAAGCCTAAAAAATTAGCACTTAAATTCATCATTATCGATGCTAAAGCAGGGTGGTCTTTAGGTACTTCTGGAAATAATATCTTAGCTAAAGGTTTAAATAAATTTGCTAAAACCTTAGTTAATTGAGCCTTTTCAGCTACCTTCATTACCCCTAGCCATAATGCCATAGGACCAATTAACTTAACTACTATCATTACACTATCTTCTGCACTCTCTAAAATAGCCACAGAAACCTCTTCCATTCTGCCATTAATAGCAGCTATAATTATACCAATACAAATCATAGTAAACCAAATTTTATTTAGCATACGTCTCCCCTCCCTACTCTAAGTTTATGCTCAATAAGTAGGGATATGAGATTAGTTTAGGTTTTAAATTTAAGACTATAGAAAGATATTACAACAGTTTATTGTTAGAGTAAGTCACTTGTCACTAAGATTCTCTCACCTAAAGATTTTACCTTTGGGGTCATAGATCACCCCTTTCATAGCAGAGCCCAAATCAAAAACACTCCGTAATAAAAGAGTATTCACTCACACTTATCTAAAAAATATCGCATATACCCATTAATCCATACCATTTTAACCGTCATTATCCTATAATTTTAAATTAAAAAAACCTTATCTGCTTAATTGCAAACAAGGCTTTTTAATCAGTTATATTAAATTAATTTTCAAATAGGTCACCAAATACATCACCTAATTTAACCCCAGAACCTTCGTCATTATCAGTACTAAATTGTGGTTTAGATGCTGTTTCTTTTTTAGGTTTTGCTTTAGGCTCAGGAGCAGGCGTTAATTCTTTAATACTTAACCCTACTCTTCTATCATCTTCTTCAATATTTATAACTTTAGCTTCTACTTTCTCTCCTACACTTACAGCATCCTCTACTGTTGGAATATGTTTATGGGATAATTGGGAGATATGAATTAAACCTTCAACACCTGGCTTAATCTCCATAAATGCTCCAAAGTCTACAGTTTTAGTAATCTTGCCTTCAACTACATCTCCAACTTTATACTCTGAAATAAATTCCTCCCATGGATCAGGTTGAATCTGTTTTAAACCTAAAGAGATTCTACCTTCTTCAGCATTAACACCTAAAACTTTAACCTTGATACTTTGACCTTCTTCTAAAACATCAGATGGATGATCAATTCTTCCCCAAGAAATTTCAGAAATATGTAAAAGACCTTCTGCTCCACCTAAATCAACAAAGGCTCCAAAATCTACAAGCTTAGTTACAGTACCTTCAACCTCTTGACCCTCTTCTAAAGAAGCAAATAATTCCTTCTTCTTCTCTGCTAGCTCTTCTTCTAATACAACTTTACGTGAAAGAACAATATTATTGTTCTCTTTTTCAACTTCAATAACCTTTAATTTGAAGGTTTGACCTACAAATTGGCTCAAATCTTCTACATATTCGATAGCAATATGGGAAGCAGGAATAAACCCTCTTAATCCAATATCAGCAACTAAACCACCTTTTACCTCTTTACTTACTTCTGCTTCTATAATCTCACCACTTTCATAAGCGGCTTCGATCTTTTCCCATGCTTTTTGGCTATCTGCTCTTCTTTTAGATAAGATAGCTTTACCCTCTTCATCTTCAGGGTTTAAAACAAATACCTCCACTTCATCCCCTATAGTAAGTACTTCTGTAGCAGGCTTACCTACATTACTTACTTCATTTGCAGGGATAAAACCTTCAGTTTTAGTACCTACATTTACATAAGCACCTTCTTCTGTTACTTGTTCTACTTGACCACTAACAATTTCACCTTTAGTTAGTATCTTAGCTTCTAAATTCTCTTCTCTTGGCTCTTTGATTTCAGACATAATCATTAAAACCTCCTTAATTATCCAGTTGGGGGTTGATGCCCCAGCAGTAATACCTACTTTTTTTATATTTTTAAACCAATCCAACTTCAACTCATCTGCTCTTTCAATATGATATGTTATTGCCCCATTTTCAGAACAGATTTCAGCTAAACGATTGGTATTAGCACTATTATAACCACCTATCACTATCATTAAATCTACTTGTTTAGATAGTTCTGCAGCCTCATTTTGTCGCTCTCCTGTGGTTGTACAGATTGTATTATAGACCTTCAACTCTGCTACATGGCGCAATAGATAATTAGTCAATTTCTGTAAATTCTCTAATGATTGAGTTGTTTGCGCTACAACTCCTACTTTCTTTAGTTTATCTAATTTATCAAAATCAGATTCATCCTCAATAATAATTGCTTGATTATCTGTATAGCCCCAAATAGCAATAACTTCAGGGTGATCCTTATCTCCACTGATAATAACATCATATCCATTATCCATTAATTCCTTGGCCTTCTCTTGGGCACGTTTCACAAAAGGACAGGTTGCATTAACAACATTTAAACCTTTTTCTTCAGCTTCTGCAAGTACCTTAGGAGGAACCCCATGGGAACGGATAATTACTGTTCCTTCAGATATTTTATCTACATCATTTTCTACCTCGATACCTACAGATTTTAATTTTTTGACTGCTTGTGGATTATGTATTAAAGGACCTAAAGTGTATACTGAATTCTTATTTTTTGTTCCAATTTCTAGAGCTAAATCCATTGCACGATTAACTCCAAAACAAAAACCTGCATTCTGTGCTAAAATTACTTCCATCACTGTTTCCCCTTCCCAATAATACAAAATCACCTTGTCATGTTTGTATTATTCCCAGTTGCTAAATAATTATTAAATATAATTGCAGAAACTTTATTCTTCTTAAAAAATTTCTCTGGATATTTAAAATATCCTGCATGTTAATAAAAAAATCTGATAAAATCAAATCTAACCACAACTTATTATAACAAAAAAATAGATAAAAAAAAAGAAATTTTATCCTTTTAGCTACTTAAATAATTTATTATATAATAAATTTAATACATTGAGTAGTCTATAGTGAGCTATTTTTATAATATATTCTAAAGTTGAATGACTATAATTTAAAGCTATCTCTTTAAAATTTAACTTTTAAAGAATAGTTTGCCTAATTAATGAAAGAATAGTATTAATATTATTTTTTCAAGGAGGGAGATTAATGAGAATTCCAAATCATATCGGTATTATACCTGACGGCAATAGACGATGGGCTGTAAATCAAGGTTTATCTAAAAAGGATGGATATACATATGGGCTTGCTCCAGGATTAGAAATCTTTAAACTATGCCAAGAGGTAGGAGTAAAAGAATTGACATATTACGGTTTTACTATGGATAATACTAAACGCCGTTCGGAACAGACTCAAGCCTTTACTAAAGCTTGTATTGAATCAGTTAAATTAATGACTAAAGAAGACTGTTCTTTATTGGTTTTAGGGAATACAGACTCTAATATGTTTCCTCAGGAACTATTGCCTTATACTAAAAGAATAAATTTTGGAAAAGGTGGAATGAAGGTTAATATCTTAGTTAATTATGGATGGCACTGGGATTTAAGTGGTTTAAATGAAAAGAGTATAAAAGAAAATTCTAAAAAGGGAATAATCAGCTCTTTAAAATCTAAAGATATATCTAGAATTGACTTAATAATTCGCTGGGGAAATCGGCGTAGGTTAAGCGGATTCTTACCAGCACAATCAGTCTACTCAGACTTTTATATTGTTGATAATTATTGGCCAGATTTTAAAGCTCAACACTTTTATGATGCCCTTAACTGGTATGATAATCAAGATATAACTTTAGGGGGATAAACAAAATTATCAAACTTCAAAGACCCTCTTTTTAAATTTAGAAAGAGGGTCTTTTTATAATAATTTAATAGCACTATCTTTATCTACAGTCCTACTAAAATAATACCCTTGGAGTGTGTCACAGCCCCTAGCCTTTAAAAATTCTAATTGCTCTCTTCTTTCTACACCTTCTGCAGTAACCTTTAAGTCCAAATTATAACCTATGGTAATGATCGTTTCAGCAATTGCAGCATTCTTATTATCAATATCATCTAAAGTTAATTCCCTAATAAATGATTGATCAACCTTTAAAGTATGAATAGCAAATTCTTTTAAATAACTCAACAAAGAATAACTAATACTAAAATCATCAATAGCTATCTTAACTCCTAAGTTCTTTAATTCCTTTAATACATCAATAGTATAACTGATATTTTCCATAGTTGCTCTTTCAGTTATCTCTAATTCCAAAGACTTTGGCTCAATTTCAGTCTCTAATAAAATCTCTTTTACCTTATCTACAAAATCAGGGCTTTGGAACTCTTGAGGGGCAATATTGACAGAAACATATAAATCTTCATAATGACCAAAACTATCATTAATAGTTTTAAAGTTATCAACACTGATGTAACCAATTTCCAATCATCAGTTTCTCTAATATTATGGTAAAATAGGTATCTATTTTCATCTTCTGCCTATATTTTAGCATACCAGAATTACTATTTTTAATTTTAGAAGCAAGAGATACTAATTTTTCACTGATAAGATTAAAACTTTTATTAATATTCTTTTTAATAATCATTCTTTTATCAGGATGGGCCACAATCTTACCTTCACCATTTATTATAGAATAAGAATCAAAGTACTTGATTCCCAGTTTAGTGATATCATCACTAAATTGATTTAAGTTTATTACTGCTGCTAATGGAGTTACTATTACAATAATAGATTCTCCTGTTGATTTTGATATTATTGGATTAGAGATATAAGTTATTTTATCTTTAAATACTTTAGAGAAATAAACTCGGTCACTAATATTTCTTACATCAGTAGACCATGTAGTACTGTAATCTCTCTCCACATTAGCTATAAAGAAGAAAAAATAATTCTCAACTTCCTTGGCTAACTCTTCTTTTAAATAGTTCTGCTTTTCCTGCCATTTGTGTCCTTATAATATATGGGTGTTGGCGTAAGTTTCTAAATCCCCCTTTCTCTCTGCTAACCAAGTACCGATTAACTTTGAGTGCATCTTAACATCATTTATTCCCATATTAATAACTAAACTATTCAAATTCTTATTGGATAATATATTAGACGCAAAAATCAAGCTAAGAGTCAGTAATACACTAACCATTAGAGCCAAAATCATAATTTTAAATTTAATGATTAAATTTGAGAATTCTAACATAAATTATACCTCATTCCCCAATAATAGCTTTTATAAGATTATCAGATACTAATTATATCGAAATTTAGTCAAGCTCAATCTAATAAAATATAATTTTACTTAAATTTTATTCTTACCAATTTAACAATTATAACTATCTTTGGTATTATCTATATTTAATAATAGAACAGCTTAGTGTATAATGCAATAGCAAATAACAATTATTCCTAAAAAGCTGATTTATTTTCTAACATTGGCCTACAATCTAGTTCTAAAAGGCTGAGTTTAAATAGTATGAAAATAATCTTTTAATATTTCCAATTTTTTAGAAAATAAAATTATATATTACTAAATATTTTCTTAAAATTCGCCATAATAATCAATAATTTCTTTATTAAAATTAAAAAACAATTATGAAATTATTACAAAATGATAAATATTGTAATAATAAGTAATGGTGAGAAAATATCTTTAACAATTACTTGTTAATTTCTATAAAACATCCTACTGTAGCAACTAACCATATATCTATTAAAATTCAACTAGTTATTATTATCCATTGATATATCTTATAGGTAGATTTAACTGATTAAATAATTCTACGAAAAACTTAACTCGAATTAACTATATACTTCTAAGAAATAATAGTAGTACAAAGTAAATAAGGAGGTGAAAATAATGTCAATCAGAAACAATAGTAATAGATTGCTCAATCCTATTGCTAAGCAGGCTATGGATAAATTTAAATTAGAAGTGGCTGAAAGTCTTAATATCTCCAATGATTATAAATCTGGCTATTGGGGTAATTTAACTTCTCGTGAATGTGGCTCTGTTGGTGGTGAGATGGTTAAGAGAATGATTCAAGATTATGAGAATAAGATAGCTAATCAAAAATAATAAACTCCCCATCTGTTGTAATTATTCCTTTCAATTAATCATCTGCTAATAAAAATCATTCTTCTCTTGAAAATACTAATAATTAAAGGAGGTAAAAAGACAATGTCAGTTAGAAATAACAGTAACCGTTTGCTTAATCCCGTTGCTAAACAGGCTATGGACAAATTTAAGTTAGAAGTGGCTGAAAGTCTTAATATCTCCAATGATTATAAATCTGGCTATTGGGGTGATTTAACTTCTCGTGAATGTGGCTCTGTTGGTGGCGAAATGGTTAAGAGAATGATTCAAGATTATGAGAATAAAATGGCTAATCAAAAATAATAAATAAAAAAAGCCCTAGTTTCCTAGGGCTTTTATCTATAATAACTTCTATTTAACTTTGGGGTTCTTTTTCTAAAAACTGAGCAATGAATTTAATTACTGGGAAACTTTTTAATTTACTTTCTGATGAAAAATTCTCATTACTTTCATCGATAATATCATCAATCTTATAATCAACAACAGAAATGTTTCTTAATGCTTCTAAATAAGGTGACTTCATCTCTATTTTATCTTCAGGATTCTCCTTAATACCCACTGTATTATGCAGTTTTTCTAAGTTAGAAATAATATTACGTTTATTTAGCATAATTATTGCCTCCCTTCCTGTAATAGATAGATAGGGTATCTGTCTACTCTAAAATCAACATCAGTTCATCTTTAATATATCATTAAAATTTAACGATATTGTTACGAACTATACATATTTTATCAAAATTTTATTATTATAAGCAAAAGCAATTAATGGTACCCTAATTTTCTAAAATTATCAGATACAATATACTATCTATGTAAAAGAAGAGACTCTATTTTAACTAAAATTATTCAACTTTGCTTTAATTAAATCTTTTAAAAGATTATCTCCATCGGCTAAATGGCTAGTTGCTTTAATGGTAAGTCTAGGGTATTTATTCCTAGCCTCTGATAATAACTTAGGTAAATCAACTTTTACATGCTTTCCTGCAAATACAAATAAAGGAATAATCGTTATTATTTCAATATTCTCTTTAGTCATCTCCTCTACAGCCTGCCAAAAATCAGGGTCTGAAAACTGTAAATTTGCCTCCTTTACTCTAAGCTCTAAATCCTCTTCCAGTTTTCTTCTTAAAGTAAGTAATTCTTGATTTGCTAGAGCTGATTTGCTACCATGGCTTAATAGTATAATTCCTTCTGCCACTATATCCCACCTCTATTCTAAAGTTTAGCCTTCTCTTTTACTTCTAACAATGCTTTATAATTTGCTTCTACAGTTGCCTCTATCTCATCTTTTGAATGGGTTAATGAGATAAAATTTGCTTCAAATTGAGAAGGTGGTAAGTAAATGCCTTCTTCTAGCATTTTATTAAAGTAGATTGAAAATGCTTTAGTGTTTGAACCCTTAGCACTTTGATAATCTGTAACATCTGAACCATTAAAAAATAGTGTAAACATAGAACCAATTCTAGAAAATACAACAGGAATATCGACTTTCCTAATATTCTCTTGAATCCCCGCTTCTAGAAGTTTCCCCTTCTCTTCTAAAGTATTATAAACTCCTTCCTCTTTTAATAGTTTTAGAGTACTAATTCCAGCAGTCATAGCTAAGGGATTTCCCGATAAAGTTCCTGCTTGATAAACAGGACCCTCTGGAGCAATATAATTCATAATCTCTCTTTTACCACCATATGCACCCACAGGCAAGCCTCCACCAATAATCTTACCAAAGGTAGTCAAATCAGGCTCAACCTGATACAACTCTTGTGCACCACCATAAGCTAACCTAAATCCTGTCATCACTTCATCAAAGATTAATAAAGTCCCATACTTTTTAGTAATCTCTCTTAAGGACTCCAAGTATCCATTTTTTGGAGCAACAACCCCCATATTGCCTGTAACTGGCTCTAAAATAACTGCTGCAACATCTTGACTATACTCTTTAAATACCTCTTCAAGTGCTGAGATATCATTATAAGGGACTACTATCGTCTCTTCAGCCATCTTTGCTGGTACTCCTGCACTCCCAGCAATACCTAAAGTGGTTATTCCAGACCCTGCCTCTACTAATAAGCTATCACCATGACCATGATAACAACCTTCCATCTTAATAATCTTAGTTCTTCCTGTATAACCACGAGCCAGACGTAAGGCACTCATAGTTGCTTCTGTTCCTGAATTGACCATTCTTACTTTATCAACAGAAGAGACTCCTTCTACAACCATCTCTGCTAAAATAGTCTCCAACTTCGTTGGTGCTCCAAAACTACTTCCTTTCATCAACTGTTGCTGTAATGCTTCAACTACTGCTGGATGATTGTGACCTAAAATCATCGGTCCCCATGATCCTACATAATCTATGTATTTTTTACCATCTACATCATAAATAAAAGCTCCTTTACCCTGTTCAATAAATAGGGGATCATTCTCTACAGCCTTAAATGCTCTAGCTGGACTATTAACCCCACCTGGTATGTACTTTTTTGCTTCTGAAAATAACTCTTTAGACTTTGACACTAATTACACCTCCGACTTTTTAACAGATAGTCATATATTAAAACATTGATAAATAATTTTAGATTTTTTAATCTTTTAATTCCCTCTTTGGAACTTATCCCTAACTTACCCCTATATCTTAATAAGGAGTACTATCAATTATTGAACTCTCTAATTCAAACTTTATTTTACTCTAAATTCTAATTCAATTTCTGCTTAACTCAAACAAGAATTTCTTTCGCTTTTAAAAACTTAACTATCAACTGTCCGCTGTACACTATTCACTAAAAAAGTGTTACAATATAAACATAAAGAGACACTATTTATACTGTTAACTGATCCATTTCGCCACATCCTTTGCCCAATATGTAATAATAATCTCTGCTCCTGCCCGTTTCATACTAAGTAAACTCTCTAATACAACTTCTTGCTCGTTAATCCAACCTTTTTCTGCAGCTGCCTTAACCATAGCATACTCACCGCTGACATTATAAGCTGCAATCGGTAGTACAAAATTATCCTTAGCCCTGCGAATAATATCCAGATAGGATAAAGCGGGCTTAACCATAATAATATCGGCACCCTCTTCTATATCCAGTTGAATCTCTCTTAAGGCTTCATCACTATTGGCAGGATCCATCTGATAGGATTTGCGATCTCCCTCATGGGGGGCAGAGTGGGCTGCATCACGGAAGGGACCATAAAAAGCTGAGGCATACTTTGCTGAATAGGAGATAATAGTTATATCATCATAACCATGCTGATCTAAACCTTCTCTAATTGCCCTAACCCTTCCATCCATCATGTCTGAAGGAGCGACCATATCTGCCCCTGCCTGGGCATGGGAGATGGCTACCTTTGCTAAATTCTCTATAGTAGGGTCATTTAATAAGCATCCTTCTTCAAGGGTTCCACAGTGTCCATGGCTGGTATATTGGCATAAGCAGACATCGGTAATAATTAATAATTCTGGATACTTATCTTTAATCTTACGACAAGCTCTCTGAATAATACCATCCTCTGTCCAAGCAGTAGAACCAATCTCATCCTTCTCATCAGGTATTCCAAATAGAATTATTCCTAATATCCCCAAATCCACTATTTCTTTTATCTCTTCTAATAACTTATCTATAGAGAGATGAAAATTTCCTGGCATAGAAGGAATCTCCTCTTTTATCCCCTCTCCCTCCACTACAAAAATAGGATAAATCAAATCTTCTTTATTCAATTTAGTTTGTCTAACCAAACTTCTAATTGCTTTAGTTTTTCTTAATCGTCTCGGTCTATGTATCAAATCCATCTAAGTTACCTCCTTATTTAGTGATGAGTGGTGGTAGCAATTACTAATCTTAATAGGACACTCTTACTTCTTGTCATAATAATCCTTAATTGCTTCTAATAAGCCCTCAATAGTATACTCTTTAGCTATAATAGTCACCTCTAAACCATAATTTTCAGCAGTTTTAGCTGTAATTGGACCGATACAGGCTATTTCAACCTCTTTTAATAGCTCTTGATAATCATTCCCTAAGCCTTTGATCAGACTATCTACTGTTGAAGAGCTGGTAAAGGTTATCAAGTCAACATCTCCTGCCACTAGCCTGTCAACTAATTCTTCATTGCCCTCTTCTTGAATAGTACGATAGGCTACTACATTATCAACTTTAGCACCTAGTTCTTCTAAACCTTCCTTTAGTAGCTCTCTAGCTATATCAGCCCTTGGCAACAAGAACCTCTGATCTGATATATCCCTTATAGAAAACCCTGCTAAGATACCTTCACTGACATAGTCCTCTGGGAGATAATCTACTATCAGACCATAGTCCTTTAACCTTCTTGCTGTTTTAGGTCCAATAGCACAAAACTTAACACTAGATAAAAAACGTACATCCTTAGATAACTCAAATAGCCTTTTCATAAATGCCTCTACACCATTGATACTTGTAAATACAATCCAATCATAACTATCAATTCTCTTTAAAGCATCATCTAATCCTTGATAACTTTCTGGGGGAGCTATCTCAATTGCCGGTGCCTCTATTACCTCTGCCCCCTCTTGAGCTAAAGCTCTACAAAAGCCTTTAGCCTGCTTAGTTGGTCTAGTAACAACTATCCTCTTACCAAAAAGGCTCTTCTTTTCAAACCAATTCAGCTCTTCACGTAATTTGACCACCTTACCAACAACTATAATTGCTGGTGCTTTAAAATTAGCAGCTCTAACCTTATCTACAATATTCTCTAAAGTTCCTACTAAGGTCTCCTGCTTAGGTCTAGTTCCCCATCTAATTAAAGCCACTGGAGTTTTAGGATCTCGCCCTCCTTCTAACAGTTGAGGAACAATCTTTGGTAGATTGCCAACCCCCATTAAGATAACTATAGTCCCCACAGTTGTAGCCAACTTATTCCAATCTACATTGGTCTCTTCTTTTGTTGGGTCTTCATGCCCAGTAACTAGTGCAATAGAAGAGTTAAAATCACGGTGGGTCAAGGGGATTCCTGCATAAGCTGGGACTGAGATTGGAGATGTAATCCCTGGTACAACCTCAAACTCTACCCCTGCCTTTAATAACTCTTGTGCTTCTTCCCCACCACGACCAAAGATAAAAGGGTCTCCACCCTTTAAACGGGTAACCACCTTTCCTCCTTGAGCTTGCTTTATTAATAGCTGATTAATCTCTTCTTGTGTCCGATAATGGTTCTTAGCACTCTTTCCTACATAGAATAATTCAGCAGAGTCTTTACTATATTCTAATAACTTATGATTTGCTAAACGGTCATATAATATTACATCAGCCTCCTTAATTGCATTTAATCCTTTAACGGTGATTAATCCTTCGTCACCTGGTCCTGCTCCAACTAAAAATACTTTACCTGCCATTATTACCCCTCCTTAATCTCTGCTAAAATCTCTGCTGCTCCCTGCTTAATGAGTTTTTGAGCTAATTTAATTCCTAATTCTTTGGCTTCTTCTCTCTTTCCCCTTAGTTTATCTCTAAGCAATCTACTACCATCTAGACTAGCTACCATACCTTCTATCATTAACCTATCATCTTCAATCTGAGCATAGGCAGCTATCGGTATCTTACAACTACCTTCTAAATAAGCCAAAAAGCTCCGTTCAGCTGTTACTGTTACATATGTGTCACAATGATTTATCCCTCTAATTAATTCTTTGACACTATCTTCATTACTTCTAACCTCTAAAGCCAAAGCACCTTGTCCAACTGCTGGCAGAGAAATTTCTGGAGCTAAATATTGGCTAATCCTATCACTCCAACCCATTCGCTCTAAACCTGCTGCTGCCAAAATAATCGCATCAAGGTTTTCACTATCTAATTTCTTAATTCTAGTATCAATGTTACCTCTAATTGGAACAATATCCAAATCAGGACGATAATTTAACAGTTGTACCTTCCTTCTTAAACTACCTGTACCTATTCTAGCCCCTTGAGGTAATTCATCTAAGCTCTTATCATCTTTTGAAATCAATACATCTAAAGGGTTTGCTCTCTTAGGTGTAGCAATAATCTCAAATTCATCAGCTATCTCTCCTGGCATATCCTTTAGGCTATGTACTGCCAAATCTATCTCACCATTTAAAAGAGCTAACTCTATCTCTTTAATAAATAAACCCTTTCCTCCAATTTCAATCAAAGACCTATCAGTTATTCTATCTCCCTTAGTACTCATCTTCTTTAAAGTAAACTTATAAGCAGGGAATTTATCTGCTAACTCTTCTGCTACCAAGGTACTTTGTGCTACAGCTAATTTACTCTTACGTGTTCCAATAATTATTTCTGACATATCTTCCCTCCTAAGTGCAGTAACAAGTGACGAGTAACAGGTGTCAGGTTAAATTCTTTACTGGTTACTCGTCACTTGTCACCCGTTACCACTTTATTATATAATCCAAATCACATATATCCTTTATCTTATCAGGTAATCTATCACTCAATTCCTCTAAAAACTGATTTTTATCCTCAGCTAATAACCCAATTAACTCTAGGTCAGCTAAATCTCTAAATATCCTTCTCCTTTGCTTCTTATCATCAACATTACCTATAATCAAGGGTCTTAGTATTTTCATTAACTCTAAAAATTGCTTATACTCTTCTCCAAAAGAGTTCTCTAACTCTTCTCTGATTCTTTTAGAAAGAGCAGGTAAATTACCCCCTGTAGCAACTGTCAATAACAAATCACCTTGCTCAATAAGTGATGGTAAGGTAAAGGTTGACTCCTCTAAACTATCTGCTACATTGACAAGGATATTATTCTTTTTAGCTAAACTAGCAATTAGAGAGTTGATTCTTCTATTATCGGTTAATGCAAAAGCTAAGAAAATATCTAGTAGATCTCCTTCTTTAAATTCTCGTTGATAATATTTTATATTATTATCTAGAAGCAACTGCTTTAACTTATCAATCACCGTTAGACTAACTAAAGTTATTTTAGCTTTAGCATCTAGTAACCTTTTTACCTTACGATAAGCTACCTTACCCCCACCAACTATTAATACACTTTTTCCACTTAAATTCAGGTTAATTGGATAACTATTCATTAAACTCCACTCCATATATAAAAAAAGAAAATTTAAAACCCCTTTAATATTTTAAATAAATATTCTTTTGACCTTAAGTTCTTAAAACACTTTTTTAATGCTGATTCTCGCTGATTAAAATCTGATTTTAAAATCTTTGATTATTTAATTTCTTATTCTTTAATCCGCTTTTATCTGCGTCTAATACTCTTTTTTATGTTTTAATATGAATTCGGTCTGTGCTAGTCTGTATCTAATCATTCTTTTATTTTTGGAACTTAACTGTAAACTATATACTATACACTGTCAACTATCCTTTAATCTATATCCAATCTTTATCTTTAACTTCCAAAACTCATAGAGTCTTCATAACAGAAAGGCTACAATAAAATCAGTATCAATTTTCTATAAATATTTCTTTAATTAAAGTAATTTGTTCTTTACTAATATCATTACTACCCAACTCCTTAATCTTGACTGTGGGTTGATGGAGTAATTTATTGGTCAAGCGATGGGCTAAATCCCTAAGCACAACTTCATTATCTTCTTTAGATAATCGTTTTAGAGCTCTTGCTAGCTCCCTCTCTTTAATAGCATTAGCCTCAGCTCTAATCTCCTTGATTAAAGGTATAATCTTCTGTTGCTTTAACCACTCCCTTATATTAGCCTTCTCTTCTTTAATTATACTCTCTACTTTATCTAATTCTTCTTTCCTTTTGACCAAGTTATACTCGATAAACCCTTCTAAATCATCTATATCATAAAGGTGAACACCTGGAATATTAGCTACTTTAGGATCTATATCACGAGGTAGGGCAATATCAATTAAGAATAAAGGTCCCCTTCTTTCTAACATCACCTTTTCTAGAAGATCATAATGCAAGACATAATGAGGAGCTGCAGTAGAGCCTATGATAATATCCACCTTATTAATCCAGTCTGCTAACTGCCTCCATCTGATAACCTCTCCTGAAAACTTCTTAGCCAATTCTTGAGCCCGACTATAAGTTCTATTAGCAACCATTACCCCTTTAACTCCATTATCAACAAGAGACTTCAAAGCAAGCTCACTCATCTTCCCAGCCCCTAAAATTAGTACTGTCTCACCTTCTAATGAGCCAAATATCTTCTTAGCCAGCTTTACTGCAGCATAACTGACTGAAGTAGCTCCTCTTCCTATCTCTGTCTCTGTCCTTACCCGTTTGGCCACTCTAAACGACTCCGTAAAAGTATAATATAAATATTTATCTACTAATCCCAATTCTTGAGAAGATTGGAAAGCATTCTTAACTTGTCCTAAAATTTGAGCTTCTCCAATTACTAAAGAGTCTATTCCACTAACTACCCGATAAAGATGTTCTACCATCTCTATACCTTGATAGCTATAAAGATATTTAGCTAAATCTATAGACTCAAAATGTGAGATTAAACTGAATAACCAATTAGACAACTCCTGTATATCAAACTGATTAACTGCCAGATAAAACTCTGTCCTGTTACAAGTAGAGAGGGTAACCGCTCCAGCTATCCCTTCCCTTAAAGCTATCTCTTCTAAAATCTCTCCATGCTTTCTATGAGTTAAAGAGAACCTCTCTCTTAATTCTAAAGGAGTGGTCTTATAATTTAGCCCTATCACTACTAAGTCCACAACTATTCCTCCCAATCTACTGATACGATTTATAACAGATTAGTAACGAGACAATTTTTTACTTCTTCCTCATCAGTTGTCACTCATTACTAATCTATCGTAATATCACAATTATTTCTCCTCTAAATGCCTAATACAGTTAAATAATTCTAAAGTAACTTTATTCTCTTCATAGTAGTTAATAATATTGACTGCTGTATTAGATTGCATTAATTGCCAAGCCTTAGCCAAAGGTATACCAAATAAAGTACTAATCAGTACCTTAATTACTCCTCCATGGCTAACTATCAATATAGTATTACCAGAATGACCACTTAGAATCTCTTCTAACCCCTTTACTGATCTCTCTTGTACATCCTTGAGACTCTCACCTTCTGGTGCTCCATTAAGGGCTGGATTCTCCTCCCACATCACCCACTCTGCTTGATATTCTTCTTGGATCTGATTATAAGTAAGACCTTCCCACTGTCCAAAATTAATCTCCTGTAACTCACTAAGTTTATGTACCTCTAAGTTATGTTCTTTGGCCACTGCTTTAGCAGTTTGATAAGCTCGTCCTAAATCACTTGCATAGACCACATCTATTTCTTCATACGATAACCTTTGAGCCAATTTCTCAGCCTGCTCTATTCCCTTATCATTAAGAGAGATATCTTGACTACCTTGAAATCTCAACTGGCGATTCCACTCAGTCTCTCCATGCCTTACTAAAATAATTTTAGTTCCCATAATCTGCACCTACCTTCTTCTAGATTATATTAAAATTTGATAATCAAATAACTAATCCCGAGTATTATTCTCTACTATAACTTTAAAAAAATTTTATACTCTATCATCTATTATCCCTTCTAAAGCAGATAATAACTTTAAATTATCTGCTCGACTTTTGACTGCTACTCTTATAAAGTCTTCTCCTAAGCCAGAATAAGAATTACAATTACGAATTAAAATCCCTTTTTTTGCTAAAGTATTCTCTAAATAACTAGCAGTTAACTCAGTAGCTGAAATATCAATGAAGATATAATTGACCTGAGGATAATAGACTCTTAATTTTTCTATTTGCTTCAATTTGTTATACAGAAATTCTTTCTCCTTTTTGATGCTTATCTTGCTTCTTTTAATATACTCTTCTTCTTCAAGTGCCACTTTAGTAGCAATCTGAGCAAAGTAATTAAGATTCCAAGGGTCTTTACTAGAGCTTAATCTCTGAATTAACTCTTGATTAGCTACCCCATAACCGACTCTTAAACCTGGAATAGCAAAGAATTTTGTTAAAGAACGTAAGACAAATAGATTATCATAATCATTAATTAAATCTATAACTGTTACCTCTTTCTCAACAAAGTCAACAAAAGCTTCATCAACTAATAAGAAGACCCCATTATCCTTTGTATAATCTAAGATCTGAATAACCTCACTTTTTGATAAAAGATTCCCAGTAGGATTATTAGGATTACATAAGAATAATAAATCTACATTATCTAATTTATTTAATAAAGTATTTATATCCAATTTAAAATTATCCTCTCTATCCAAAGGAAATTCCTCTACTTCAGCTCCCACACTCTTAGCTGCAATAGCGTATTCAGAGAAAGTAGGGGATAAAACCATCGACTTACTTGGATTTAATACTTTGGTTAATAAATAAATCAACTCTACTGCACCATTACCCATTATAATATTTTCTCTACTTAAATTCAATTTATTAGCCAAATTATCCTTTAGTTCTTGAGAATTTGGCTCTGGATAATTTACTATGCCTCCAATATTAGCCTTTATTTCCTCATTAACAGCTTCCGGTGGACCCAAAAAATTAATGTTTGCACTAAAGTCTATAATCTTTTCCTTATCTAAATCATACTTCTTGACTGCTCCTTTGATATTACCTCCATGAATATGCTCCAATATAACTTCACCTCTCTTTAAGAATCTGATAACCACCATTAATTATCTTAGTTGTTATCAAATGGTTTAATCTAGGTAAATTAGACTTAATCTTTGATAAGATTTCTAAAGAATCTTTTTGATTATTTACAAGAATCCCAATCAAGGTCCCACTATGGGCTACATTTATCCCTAATATAGCGTCTTCTACTTTAGCCAGTTCCAAAAGTTTTGTTAAATAGGGTTTAAATAATACAGCTTGGTTAGATAGACTACTTAAGGTTGCCCCTTGACCTATCAGCCTTTTATCACCTATCTGAATTCCTTCTACTACCAACTTATAAGCCCTATCAACCTCCCTCTCTCGTAATAGGTTCAGCCTTGCTAGATTACTTCTAGCATTAAAATTTAAAGTATCAACTTGACCACCAATATCAAAGATTAAAATTGGAATAGGGTCTATCTCTCCTAATTTGATTAACCTCTTTCCTTGCAAGTGGTCAAAAGCTACTATCCCTGCTAAAAAAGAGCCATCTGTTGGTTCTATGGATAAGGCTATCTCAGTAATTAATTTTATATCAATTCTCTCTCCTATTGCTAAAGTGCTAGCTATAATCGTAGCTACTATGTCAGCTGTACTACTAGCCATCCCTTTACCTCTAAGTAAGTCAGAGTTGATACTTATTTCTGCACCACCGTCATAGTTAAAATATGAGAAGGTCTTTTGGATAGCAGTTATTGCCTTATTACCTACTTGATTACTCTTAATCTCTTTAAATCTCTCATCTACTATAACAGTTACATAACTATAAATATCTATTGGACAGGTAATGTGAAAATTAGTACCATCTATTACTCCTTGTACCAATTCACCACAGGTTCCTGGCACCTTAACAGTTACTTTCATCTTAGTTACTCCTTTTAAACAGTAATGAGTAACGGGTAACGAGTAAAAATCTCCTCTCGTCACTCGTTACTATCTTAATATCTATCTAGTATATCAACTTACTTTATTTAAGAACTCACTCTTTTAATTGTACATTGTCAACTGTACACTAGTTTAGTCTCCCTATTACATTAACTGGCTTATCTATTAACTTGAGGCTAGTTAAATCATCTTCAGCTACTGTAACCAAGACAACAGTAGCTGGACCTGCGGACTTTTGTAAATCGACTTTATTCTCTAATAAGGATAATTGCAGTCCATTACTCTCTGCTAAAAGTTGAGCTTCATATAAAACCCCTTTAGAGCCAACTGGTAAGATTTCATGGATATACTCTAATTCCAATAGCTCTACTACCAAATCCAAATCAGCAACCTGATTTAAATCTGCTAAGACTTCATTACCTACTTTAGGCAGTCCTATCGCAACTATCAAATCCTCCTTCTGGGAAGTACCTACTCTTAACTCATTAATATTTATAAGACCAATAGCAGTTACTCCAATCCCTGTCTGTACAGTCTTTATGTTCTCTTCAGTACTCCCTGTTAATAATTCATCAATACCTACCTTAGCTAGCTCTTCTTTCATTCCTTTGATAATCTCTTCACCTGTAGGCTTTAATTCTACACTTAAAGTATCTACGACAGATATGGGAGTTGCTCCACTAGACAAAAGTTCCATCAAAGCAACTCTAGCTGTGAATTTACCTACCAGTCTACTAGAGACCTTTATTTTGTCATACTCTTTACTCCCAATTCCACCTAAAGAATCACAAGCAACTACCAAAGATTTGTTAGCATCTAACTTTATAATAGATATATCCCGTTTCATCTAAAATTGCTCCTCTTTAAAGAATCTACTTAGCAACAGTGCTAAGCCAATATTGACTCCAGAAGCTAGCAATAACATAGGAACTATCCCAATAAAGAACCCCAAACCTAAGATAGGGATTAATAAAGCAGGTATAATGATCCCATTATAAATAATAGCTATAACTGTTGCAAGTACTCTATTCTTATCGATTAAATACCCAAATATCAAACTACTAACTCCCATCAATAATGCAATTATCAAATGTATTGGACCTAAAGGAAGACTAGCTGTCAAGGCAGATATCAAATGTCCAATTATTAAGATGATACTCCCTTTAGCTCCCCCTAATAATAAGACACCTAAGTAACCAGGTAAAGAGTCAAGGGCAATACTTCCAATAGGGCTTGGAAATTTAAGATAAGCCCCTACTGCTGATAAAGCTATCAACAGACTAACTCTAACTAAATTTATTAACTTCTCATTTCTACTATCTATTTTCATAGCAATCTCCTCTTAAAATATTTATTTAAAAATTTAATCTTAAAAGAAAGGCCATTACTAGTAAAGAAAAGACCTCGACAAGCTCATTAATTGCCCCATAATTATCACCAGTCAATCCATCAATCTTCTTAATAACTAATTTTGAAATTATTCTGATAAACAACCAAGTAAAAACAATTATCAATATCCCTTTTAACCGAAACAAGAAAACTGCTAATAATAAAGTCCACATACTTACTACCAATAAATCACTCAACTTTAAGTTATCAGCATAAACTTTGCCCATCCCTAACTTACGAGCATAAGGGTAACGAAAAGCAGCATACACTATCGACCACCGGCTTATCGTAGGGAAAAATAATAAAATAGCTAGCTTATGATTACTTGGAACCTCTGCTAATAAGCCAAATTTCAATAGAAATATAGTAACTAGTCCAATTACCCCAAAAGCACCGACTCTACTATCACGCATAATCTCTAACATTTTTTCTTTCTCTCGACCACTAAAGAGACCATCACAACTATCCATCAACCCATCAAGATGAATCCCCCCAGTTAATAGTACCATAGCCAGAATCAACAAGCTATTAGTTACCCATTGTCCAAAATACAGACTAGCTAAATAATCAATCAAATATAATATTCCACCTAATAGAGTTCCAATTAGAGGATAATAGACCATCGATTTAGCAAGAGCTTGGTCACTATAATCTAACTCCTTATTAATAGGAATCCTTGTAATAAATTGTACTGCCAGCAAGAAGCTATTCATCAATATTCAATTCCTCTACGACTCTTAATTCCTTGTTGATAAGGATGTTTAATAGCCTTCATCTCTGTAACCAAATCTGCTTTTTTTAAAATCTCTTCAGGCACTCCTCTGCCAGTCAAAATTAACTCTGTCCGCTCCGGCTTTAATTCAATTAGTTCTAGTATACCCTCTGTTGATAACAATTCATAACGAACAGCATTATTAATTTCATCCAAAATCACGATATCCTTCTTACCCTCTTCTAGAATCTCTTTAGTATATTTATAGGCCAAATCTATAAAATTCTCGTGAAATTCTCTATCCTTACTATTTCTCACAAAACAGTCTCCACAACCAGTACAGTCCATCAAACCCTGCTTAATTAAAGCTGCATAAGAGCATCCCTTACCAAACTGTTTAATCGTAAAGTTAGGCAATCTCTCTGTAGAATATAACTCTCCAGTATAGCTGCTCCCTTTTAAATATTGAATTACTTCTACTTCTAGACCATGACCAGCTGCTCTAAGCCCTAATCCCAAAGCAGCTGTTGTCTTCCCTTTACCATCACCAGTATAAACTTGGACTAGACCTTGTGTTAATTTGTTTTCATCACCCATTAAATTCACCTCTTTTAAAATGATGCTTTATGGAGATATTGAGATACTTTGACCACTAGCTACTTACTAAATCTTTATATATATATCTTTAAACACTTGGCTAATAGCCAATAACCAGTAACTAAAAGCTAAATGTCACAATATCCTTCTATAAAGCTATATTTAAATTACACTCTAAAGTCAGATAACTCTGATAATTAATTATGTATTAAAACTTCATACCCATATTCGCTATATAACCTGCATTCCCAAATAATGATACCTCAAATATAAACTCTTTATATCCTATACCAAAAGTAGGTAGAATTGCTGGGAAAGTCCCTAGCCTGTTCATATAAGCAGAGTGCCTCCCATTTTCATCATCATAGCCACTAATAATTCCATAAGTCAACTTACCATATAGATTAAAATCTGATATTTCCTTAAAACTATATAACTTTCCAGTGTACAGATACCAAGTGGGTTGAAAATATGAATTCTGGAAATGGACTAGACCATAAATTTTAGAGCTTGTCTTATGATATTCCAAACCTATCAATTCCTGCTTATTATTCCGTTCAGGGTTGTGGTTCCAGTGGTAGGTCATAGCACTAGTTTGTAAGAAGAAACAGCCCTCATCTTTATCTCGATCTTCAACCTCTTTAGCAGTTATAGGTACAGAAAGAAATAACCCCGATACAACCCATAGGATAACTAAAATTTTGATATCGCTTCTTATCATCTTATACACCTTCCTTAAGCAATTATATAAAAATTAAATTTTCCCTAACTTGTATTATTTTCCTTGCAACATTATAACATATATTTCTTCAACTTTGTAATTTTTATAACAAAATAATATAATCTGCTTATATAATAATTATATGCTATAATAATTGCCAAGCTAAATAGACTCTTAATTTCTATCTATATATTAATTATCCATACAAATTGCTAAAAATCTCTTCACCATCTCTAAATTAGAACCAAAGTGAAGATGTAGATAACTGGCTAATAAATTATCAGCTACTATCCCCTCATATCTTCCATCTGCTCCCTTACCCCCAAAAAGTTGATAGGCATAGTTATTATCTTCTAACAAATTGATTAATTTAGAATAATGAAACTCATGTCCAATAATCTCTTCACCAGACTTTAATAATAGATTATCTTTAGTAGCTACCGCTTTGACATAACCCATAGCCTGTAATCTATTTTCCATCTTAATTTGAGCAGGAATTACTCCTACCATCGAAAAAAAAGAACCATCAAAGTTATTAATCCCTTCTGTTAAGTACATCAATCCCCCACATTCAGCATAGGCTGGTAAACCAGCTTTAATCTGCTGATAGATACTCTCCTTCATACTTCTATTCTCAGATAAATCTGATAAGAAACTCTCGGGAAATCCTCCACCGATATATAACCCATCTACTTTAGGTAACTTCTTGTCCTTAAGGGGACTGAAAAATTTCAGCTTAGCACCTAAACTCTCCAAAATATCTAAATTATCCGGATAATAAAAATTAAATGCCTCATCATAAGCCACCCCTAAAGTAACTGGATACTTATTAGTCTTAATAAATAATTTTCTAGATTTCAACTCTATATTTGAAAGATTGTTAGATAGAGAGATAACTTCTTCTAAATCAATATATTCTTCCATTAATTCTGTTAATTTATCAATAAAAACTCTTAATTCTTTACTCTCAGTAGTAGGCACTAATCCTAAATGTCTTTCAGGTAAGGATAATTCTTTCTGACGAGGTAGATATCCTAACAACTTTAGTCCAACCTCATCTTCAATTGCTTCTTTGACCATACTATAATGCCTATCACTACCAACATTATTCAAAACAACTCCCACAACATTTAAATTAGGATCAAAGTTTTTATAGCCATAGGCTAAAGCAGCAGCACTACGTGCCATCTTCTTCACATCCAATACCAGAATTACAGGAGCATCTAAAATCTTTGCTACATCGGCAGTACTACCCTTGTCCTTCTGTCCCTGCTTACCATCAAATAACCCCATTACTCCTTCAATAATCGAAATATCCGCACTTTGAGCAGAATTGAAAAAAGACTCTTTTACGCCATCTTCGCCTAAGAGATAGCTATCTAGATTTCTTGAAGAACTGCCTGTTACTAGGGTATGGAATCCAGGGTCGATATAATCTGGACCGACCTTATAGGGCTGTACTTGATAACCCTGTTTCGTTAAAGCTGCCATTAAACCTATAGCAACTGTAGTCTTACCTACTCCACTTTGGGTTCCTGCAATTACTATTCTAGGATACATAATTACACCTCCAATTTTGATGAGAATAAAATACACTATCGCTCTGCTTAAAAATTTTAAAAAATAATTTTTTACCACAGATGTTCACGGATTCACACGGATTAATTTAAAAACTTTTTAATCCTTTGCTTTTATCTGCGTTACTCCGTGGCTAATAAATCTTTTTTATTTTGAATAAATTCCTCTAATTTTTAAAAATTAAGGTTCAACAACGAACTTTGTGATTAATGCCTATTTTATATAAGTTGAACTAATAATTTTTATAAAAGATATAAATCAAAATCTTTTTTGACGCAGACTAAAATCTGACTAAGATCTGATTTAAAACCTTTTATTATTTCATTTCTTATTTTTTAGTCCGCTTTTGTCTGCGTAAATCTGCGTCTAATAATTCTTNATAAATCAAAATCTTTTTTGACGCAGACTAAAATCTGACTAAGATCTGATTTAAAACCTTTTATTATTTCATTTCTTATTTTTTAGTCCGCTTTTGTCTGCGTAAATCTGCGTCTAATAATTCTTTTGATTTTAAATTATTTTCACAAAAGTCGTGGAAGAACCAAAATTAATCAAATAATAAATTAATAAAAACAATCCCACATTCCAATACATCAAACCGATTGTCTCTTTAATCTGCTCTTTATCAAACTCTTGCTTGGCATCACCTAAATAAGCTCTAAAACTCTCTTCTCCTTGATAATAATTCAACCCACCTAAACGGATATTCAAGTTCCCTGCTATAGCCGCTTCGGGATATCCAGCATTGGGACTAGGGTGCTTCTTAGCATCTCTTACAATAATCCTAACAGCACTTCTCCAATCCTTACCTCTAATTAAAGCAGCTAATATATATAAGCAAGCCGTTATCCTAGCTGGAATCCAATTGGCTAAGTCATCTATCCTAGCTGCTGCCCAACCAAAATAACGATACTTCTCATTCTTATAGCCTAGCATCGAGTCAAGGGTATTAATCGCCTTATAGGTCATAGCCAAAGGAAAGCCACCGAGCATTCCATAAAAGATAGGGGCTATTACCCCATCACTGGTATTCTCAGCAAGGGTTTCAATAGTACCTCTAACTATTTCCCCCTCTACTAAATTATCGGTATCTCTGCCTACAATCCATCCCAACTGCTTTCGTGCCAAGTCTAAATTTCCTGCTAATAATCCATGATAGACTCTAAGTCCAGCTTGCACCAAGCCTTTAATAGCAATAGTAGTTGATAACAACCAGATGTTGATCACTAATCCTAAATAATAATTGATTTCATATGAATAATAGATGATTGCTTTAGATATCATAAAAGTTAAAATAATTATTAAAACTGCTAAAATCAGACCAGCTATTCTCTCACCACTTTTACTTCTAACTAACTTTCTAAAGATTTTTTCTAAGAAGGTAATAGCCTTTCCTATAATGATTACTGGATGCGGATAGAAGTCTGGGTCACCGATTATTAAATCTATTATTACTGCTATAAGTAATATCAACTCTTCTGTCATAGTTACTCCACTCCCATAATCTGATATAGCTTCTGCATATCTAGATTCTCTCTAACTAGTTGAGCTAATTTATCATAAACCTGCTCCCTCTCAGCTCTAACATTAAAAGGCGTGGATTTGATAGGGGCTAAGCCTTTATTGGCTCTTAATTTATTAATAAAACTTCTTCTAAAGTGGTCATTATCAAAGATACCATGGAGATAGGTTCCCCAGACATTTCCTCTTTGATTGTAAGCACCATCTATGATAGAGCTTTCTTTTCCAGACTGATTAATTATCTCTAACAAAGGACTGCTTTCTGCACCCAATTTACTCTGACCCATATGTATCTCATACCCCTCTAATACCCCTTCATATTCCTCACTGAAGATATCCTTAAAAAGCAATTTAGCCTTAACTTGGCTTGTAGTCTTCTGCTGCTCTAAGGTAGTTATCACATCTAGTAGCCCTAGACCATCAATATTTTCTTTCTTGGATTCTACCTGAAAAGGGTCATAGATGCTCTTCCCTAACATCTGATAACCACCACAGATTCCAATCACCATAGTTCCTGCTCTAGCTCTTTTAATAACCTCTTCTGCAACCTTACTCTGATAAAGGTACTCCAAATCCTCAAGGGTATTCTTAGTCCCAGGCAAAATAATTGCATCTAACCCTTCTAGCTTATTATCTGATTTAAGATAGCGAACTCTAACCCCAGGCTCTTGGACTAAGCTATCAAAGTCTGTAAAGTTAGAAATATGGGGCAAACTAATTATTCCAATCTCTAGCTGATAATCCTTACTACCTTGAATATAGTTTGGAATAGCATCCTCTTCTGGAATTTTAAAACCTTTAAAATAAGGAATTACCCCCAAGACTGGCACCCCAGTCTCCTTCTCTAGATAATCTATCCCCTTCTTTAGCCTCTTAACTTCACCACGGAACTTATTGATAATAATCCCTTTAATCCTACTTCTCTCTTCCTCATTTAATAACTCAAAGGTTCCGATAATACTGGCAAATACTCCCCCAGGGTCAATATCTGCTACCAAGATAACAGGGGCAGTTGCCAGTTTAGCCACTCTCATATTGACTAAATCAAAGTCCCTCAAATTTACCTCTGCAGGACTACCTGCCCCTTCTATCACAATTATCTGATACTCTTCTTTAAGCCTACTTAAAGACTCTTTAATTGCTGTTAATCCAAATAAATTGTCATTAAAATATTCCTGTGCAGTCATATTCTTAACTACTCTACCATGGATAATCACTTGGGAGGTAATATCCTCTGTAGGCTTTAATAAAATAGGATTCATATCTACTGTTGCTTCTACCTTTGCTGCTTCAGCCTGTACTGCTTGAGCCCGCCCAATCTCCCCACCAGCTTTGGTGACATAAGAGTTTAAAGCCATATTTTGAGATTTGAAAGGGGCAACCTGATAGCCATCCTCTACTAGGATTCTACATAAAGCAGAGGTTAAAACACTCTTACCCACATGAGATCCTGTACCTTGAAACATAATCGTCTTAGCCATTAGCCTTTAATCTCACCCTCTTCTATAATCTGATAAATTTTATCCATATCTAAATTATCTCTAATAATCTCAGCCAATTTATCGTAACTCTCTTCTAAAGAACTTCTACTAGAATAACAATCCTCTGTTAACCCCTTCTCCCTCCGTAAGGAATTGACAAACGACCTTCTAAAATTATCATTATCGAAGATTCCATGGAGATAAGTTCCCCAGACTGAAAGGTTTGGATTATAAGTACCATCGAGAATATCAACTTTCTCTTTAGAACGAGATTCTATCCTAAAAAGAGGTTGAGTATTATCACCAAGTTTAGTATCGCCCATATGAATCTCATAACCTGTTACTATTTGATTCTTCAAACTTTTAAAGAAGCCCAAATCACTAGAAACTCTGCCTATAACCTGATGGGTTACCTTCTCTCTATTAAAGGTGGTCTCTATATCCAACAAACCCAGGCCTATCATCTGACTAATCCTGCCTTCTACTAAATCTGGATCAACTAACTTCTTCCCTAGCATCTGATAACCACCACAGATACCTATTACAGTCTTACCAGCATTGGCTTGAGCAATTATCTTCCTTGCTAGTCCACTGGTATGGAGATAATTTAAATCAAAGATGGTATTCTTAGTCCCAGGGAGTATAATAGCATCATAGTTATCTAATTTGGCATCTGCTTCTAAATAATTAAGCTCTACTCCTATTTCATAACCTAAAGGGTCAAAATCAGTAAAGTTAGAGATATGGGGTAAATTAATTACTCCGATCTCAACCTCTCCTTCTTCCTTACAAAAGTCAGCCAAAGAGACCGAATCCTCTTCTGGAATTCTGATATCCTTTAAATAAGGTATTACACCTAAGACAGGTTTACCTATCTTCTCCTCTAGAATCTCAACACCAGATTTTAATAGCTCAAAATCACCTCGGAATTTATTCAAGATAACTCCCTTGACCAAAGCTCTCTCCTCTGTCTCAAGTAACTTCAAGGTTCCTACAACTGCTGCTAGTGCTCCTCCTCGGTCAATATCAGCTACCAATAATACTGGAGTTTGATTCAATTTCGCTACCTTCATATTGGCGATATCCTTATCTTTGATATTTATCTCAGCAGGGCTTCCGGCACCTTCCAAAACTATTAGTTCATATTCAGAAGATAATCTCTGCAAAGAATCATCTATAATCTCCATCGCCCATTCAATATACTCTGGATTCTTCCGATCAACTCCAAAATCACCTAAGGGTCTTCCTCTGACTATGACTTGGGATTGACCATCTCCCTTAGGCTTAATTAAAAAAGGTTGCATATCTACACTAATCTCAATACCTGCTGCATCAGCTTGAATCGCCTGAGCCTGCCCAACCTCACCACCATCTGCCGTTACATAAGAGTTCAATGCCATATTCCAAGATTTAAAGGGAGCAACCTGATAACCATCTTGGGAGAAGATACGGCAAAGTGCTGTAGCTAGAATACTCTTACCTACATTTGATGAGGTCCCCTGTAACATAATCGAATTAGCCATTAATTCACCTCCACGTTCAATTTACAATTGACAGAAATTAATATTAAATAAAATTTAAAAATAATCTTTTTGCCACGGATATTCACGGATTTACACTAATTAAACCCCTATTTTTAATTCTCTAATTTAATTTTTTATCTGTGCCCATCTGTGTTAATCTGTATAAGTCTGTACCTAATTAACCTTCTAAATTTTAATTTTCAATTGTAAATTGCTCTTTAACTTTCATTCCTAATTCTTTAATCTCTATTGGTAATCCTACATAAGTAATATAGACTTCATCAGCTTCACTAGCCACTAATTGATTGGCTCTACCAACAATATCTCGATAGACTCTCCCTAATTTATATGGTGGTACCAAACCTTGCCCGACCTCATTAGAGACTATTACTAAAGTTAAATTCCTCTTTCTAACTTCTGCAATAATCTTTTCGATTTCTTCAACAATAACCTCTTCCTTATCTTTTTCACTAAAATCATATTCATCTTCTCCAAGCTCTTGCTCTTCCAATAATAGATTTGAAATCAACAAGGTTAAGCAGTCTAATAACACCACTGCGCCTTGCTTTAGATTAGCTAAAACCTCACCTATACTCTTAGGTTCCTCGATAGTAGTCCATTCCCTTGGTCTAGAGCACCGATGAAGCTGTACCCGCTGTTTCATCTCTTGGTCCCTGACTTCTGAAGTAGCCAAATAGGTAACATCTAAACCGCCTAGTTTAGCAACTATCTCTTCAGCAAAGCTACTCTTACCACTTCTTGCTCCACCTAAAACTAAAATTAATCTACTCAATTAGAATCTCTCCTTTGTGATGATACAACTTCTTATCTTATTAGAATGGTGGCATAATAGATAGATATTAGGACACTTTAGTAACTAGTGACAAGTGACGAGTAACCAGTAAAGAACTTAACTTGTCACCTGTTACTCATCACTCGTTACTGTCTAAATATCCCGCATCATCAACTAACCCGTATAAATCTATTAATAAACAGCCATGCTGATAATAATAGGAGGTGATAGTATGTCTAGAGAAGATTATCAATTTTCTAATCTAACTCAAGAAGAGTTAGCAGAGATAAAGATGATTGAAAATAAAATCAACCAAGATAACCCAGATAAAGAGATTATCTTATTAGCTTATAACAGAAAAGAGTCTGCTAAATAATTATAAAAAATAAACAATTAGCCACAGATTGACACAGATGAAACACAGGTAAAGAACAAAAATATATTTTTGAGAACTAATCTGTAAAAATCCGTGGCAAAAATAATTTTAAGTTTTTATATAATTTCAAATTTGTGTGTCTATAATTAATTCCTATGCTAAAACTACCCCTCAGTTTCCACTATCAAACTCTCAATATCCCTCACTACTTTTGGGTAATCGATAGCGGGTCTCTCTATCAAAATCACTTTAACTCCTAATTCTAAAGCAGCCTCTAGCTTAGTATTCAACCCTCCTACCTTTCCACTTGCCTTTGTTACTAGCACATCAATCTGATAATCCTTTAATAATCTCTGGTTTAATTCTTTAGTAAAAGGCCCCTGCATCGCAATTAAGTTTTTAGGAGTAAAACCCAAATCATTAGCCTCTTTAATAAACTTCCAATTAGGTAGTACCCTTGCCACTAACCTCTCCTGCCAATTCTCTAGCTCTTCTACAAAGTAATGAAGCCTTCTACTACCAATAGTCAAGAGGATTCTATTAAAATTCTTAGCTTTCTTAGCAGCCTCTTCATAACTATCAACCCTAATAACCGATTCATTATCAGCAAACTCCAACCCTTCCCTTTCAAAACGTAAATAGTCTATTTCTAAGCTCTGAGCAACTTCAATTGCAGTAAGTGAGACCTCTTGAGCAAAGGGATGGGTGGTATCAACAATCTTAGTAATATCCTTTTCTTTAACTAGTCTCTCCATCTTCTCTGAAGTTAACTTTTCTTGAATGACTTCAATCCCTGACTCTGCTAAGAGTTGATAGCCATAATCGCTTACTACAGAAGCTATTAGAGGCTGATTTATTTCTTGTAACCTCTTGATTATCTCTCTACTCTCTTTGGTTCCAGCCAAAACTAAAATCATACTTCATATCCTCTAGGTGTGACCATTAAATTATCTTGCTTAAAGGTCTGAGAATTTCCTATAATCACTGTAGTCACCATATCGATTTTATGCTCTAACATCTCTACTAAGGTAGTAATTATCAACTCTTCATCACCACGTTTAGCCTTACGCACAATCCCTACAGGAGTATTAGGCTCTCTATTTCTCAAAAAGATATCCCTAGCTATCTCAATCTGCTTGACTCTCTTCTTACTTTTAGGATTATATAAAGCAACTATGAAATCCCCCTCAGCTGTCTTCTCCAATCTATCCTCTATCACTTCCCAAGGTGTCATTAAGTCACTTAAGCTGATTACAGCATAATCATGCATTAGTGGTGCACCTAATGATGATGCTGCTGCATTGGCTGCTGTGATACCTGGAATTATCTCCACTTCTAGCTTAACTTCTTCCTGTAACAGCTCCAAAATCAATCCAGCCATACCATAGACTCCAGGGTCTCCACTACTAACAATTGCCACCTCTTCACCCTCTAAAGCCAGATTAATTGCTTGTTGGCAACGCTCTACCTCCTTGGTCATACCATTACTGACTACTCTCTGTCCTTCAGTCACTAACTCTTCTAACAGCTCTATATAGGTCTTATAGCCAACTATTACATCTACCTGCTGCAAGATTCGATAAGCTTTTAGACTCATATACTCGATATCCCCTGGACCAATTCCTACTACATAAAGCTTTCCTCTACCACTGCTACCGTTACCCTTCCCTTGATTGTCTTTGGTAGTAGCAACTGAGGATTCTCTCCACTTAAGATTGCCACTGGTTCGCATACACCACCAACTCCTATCTTCTCTTTTACAAATTCAGAACTTGTATACTCAAAATCTACCCCTTTAATCTCTGTTCTACTGATAATATTTAATGGTACCTCTAATCTATAAGCAGCCTCTATAATCCCTCTTTCCTTCTCCTTTAAGTCAACAGTAGCTAAGGCTTTGATACTCTCTCTTCTTAGCTGCAACTTCTCTAAAACATAAAAAATAGCTTCCTCTACCTCTGCTACACTGATACCCTTTCTACAACCAATACCTATAATTATATTTTTAGGAACTAATTGTAGATATTCTGCTGTTAAATCAATAGCTTTATTTGTAATAAATACAGGGAAACCTTCCCTCTGCTCTAACTCCTTCAACGGATATAAATTAATATTCTCATCTTCTTCTAACTCTAACTGATAATCGGTAAAGATATTTAAGGGCTTGTCATTGACTATTGCTGAATTGGCTAATTTTAAATTTTCAAAGGGAAACATCTCACAATCTAATCTCTGAGCAAGTAAATCAATCGCCAACTTACCATGGCAATCAGTTGCTGTGGTAATCACAGGGTTTGCTCCAAGTAAAGCTGCAACCTTCTCTGTCAATGTATTAGCTCCCCCAAGGTGGCCTGATAAGGTACTGATTACATTCTCTCCAGTCTCATCGATGGTTACTATAGCAGGGTCTCTTCTCTTATCAGCCAAATAAGGTGCTATTACCCTAACTACAATCCCCAAAGCCATAATAAAGATTAGACCATCATATTCTTTAAATAACTGAGCCACTAACTCTCTTAAAGAGTTATCAAAACTATATATACCTCCCCCTTCATTAAATTTAGCTGGTAAATAAATTTCCGCTCCTTCTATTTTATTTCCTAAACTTTTCGCCAAATTACTGCCCGATTCAGTCAAAGCAACAATTGCTAGTTTCATCAGTTCTCTGCCTTTCTAAATTCATGGCTAAAATCCTTATCATATAGCTTTGATTTATCATAATCACTCTCTAAAAAATCCCCTACTAAAATCATAGCAGTCTTCTTAATATCTGCATCTTTAACCTTAGTAGCTATATTCTCTAAAGTACCCTTTACTATTCTTTGGTCAGGCCAAGAAGCCTTTTGAATCACAGCAATTGGGGTACTAATTGGATATTCTTTACTTAGTCTTTCTACTACATCTCCAATCATATGTACACTTAAGAAGATAGCCATCGAGGTTCGATGTTGGGCTAACTTCTCTAAGCTCTCTCTGGCAGGAACTGGTGTTCTCCCTTCTAACCTAGTAATAATCAATGATTGTGAAATACTAGGCAAGGTAAACTCCCTCTCTATAGCTGCTGCTGCTGCTAAAAAGGAGCTAACCCCTGGGATAATCTCATAATCTATACCCTGCTTCTTCAAATAATCTATCTGCTCCTGTATAGCCCCATAGAGGCTAGGGTCTCCTGTATGGACTCTAGCTACTATCTTTTCAGCTTTAATTGCTTCTTCTATCGTAGTTAAGACCTCTTCTAGATTCATAGTTGCACTATTATAAATCTCTGCCTGAAAAGCATAATGTAAGATTGCAGGATTGACCAAAGAACCAGCATAGATAACTACATCAGCCTTTTCTAGAGCCTTCATCCCTTTGATTGTCAATAATTCTGGGTCTCCTGCCCCTGCTCCAATAAAATAAACCTTCATATTAGCTTCCCTCCTTTTTTATTTTTAGTTGACTTTTATTACTATTTTCCATACTGATTAGAGTCATTTTACTTAAAAAATATTTCAACATTTTTACGTTTTAAAAAGTCAAACAAACATTTAATTAAAAAGCTATTACGAGAAAGCTTATCAGCTTTCTCCCCAAGGGCACTTCTTTCAGGGCGTCTCGTATTACTTTTTTACCCGAGGGCATCATTCAGAAAGAAATAATTCTTCCTTCAAAACCCATTGCCACAAAAGTAACCAACCTTACGAGTTTTACCTTCGGGGTTATAAAGCAACTCCTTCGTGGCAAAGCCCACTCACTACGCAATCAACCTTCATTTAAGTTAATAAGCCTTAGAGTTCTAATTCAAAGATTATATTGTTATTATTATTTGTTTAGAATACTTGCTTCGTTCAAACAGTAATTTTTTCACTTTTAAAACCTTAAGTGTCAACTATCAAATTTAAAATGTCTTTTAACGATTATCATTGATAAATAATCTATCTTCTCACCAATCAATGACCTTAAATTTCTACTAATAAACTCTTTCTCTTGACCACAGCGACTGATAAAGACCCCATTCTCTACTAAATCTAACTTCTCCAATAAGTTGACTATCTCCTCATAATTTTTAGAGACCTTCATTAAAACTACATTCTCATAGCTAGTCAATATTTCTTCTAAGTCATCACAGTCATAAGCAGCAGGGATAATCAGGACCTTCTCTCTTCCTTCAGCCAAAGGGAGATTCAATCTAGCAGAGCAAGCATTTATTGAGGTAATACCAGGTACTGTTTCAACTTCAAACTCTTTTCCTCTAACCCTCTCTAAAATATAGATATAGGTACTATATAACAAAGGATCACCTAAAGTAATAAAGGCTACATCCTGATCTAATTTTAATAACTCTATAATCTCTTCCGCTGCCTTATCCCAAGCCTGATTTAATTTCAACTTATCCTTTGTCATTGGAAAGAAGAAGTACTTCACTCGCCCTTGGCAATCTACTACCTCTTCTACTATGTCTAGTGCTACACTCCTCTTATCTTTACTCGATTGAGGAGTACAGATTAAATCAACCTCTTCTAAGATTCTTTTTGCCTTTAAAGTCAATAATTCTGGGTCTCCTGGTCCAATCCCTAATCCATATAATCTTCCAGCCATCAAATCATCCTTTCTCACCACTAATAATATATACTGGATTCAAGCCCTGTAGCATCTGATAATCCCCTACTTTTCGTGTTCTAGTTACTGCAATATTACAGATTTCAAATTCATAGTTTAGCTTTTTTAACTTATTGATAGAAGCATTCAAAGTATTTAAGGTAATTGCATTGATTACTACCCTTCCTTTAGTCTTAAGCTTCTTATCTATCTCGTCTAAAATGTCTATTAATTTTCCTCCACTTCCGCCAATAAAGACCCGATCCACCTCAGGTAAATCTAACAAAGCTTCAGGAGCAGAACCCTTTATTATTTCTACATTGCTTACTTTGAATTTATCAGTATTACTCTTAATTAGTTGAATTCCTTCTGCTTGACGTTCAATTGAATAAACTCTTCCTTTTGAGCTTAATAAAGCAGTCTCTATTGTCAAGGAACCTGTACCAGCACCAATATCATAGACAATACTATCCTCTTTTAAGCGGAGCTTAGCTAAGCTAACAGCCCTAACTTCTTCCTTAGTCATGGGAATCTCTCCACGAATAAATTCACTATCAGGAATACCAGCAGTTCTAAAGTTCCAATTATTCATTACAAATCACCATCACCGTTAATTTAGCAAATTTCTGCTTACTTAAATCCTCTAAAGAAGCCTCAACTATCCTTTCAGAGTCATAGGATAGATTCTCAGCTACAACCCCTATTTTATTAGTTATCCCATTCTCTACTAAAAACTTGGCAATCTCATTAGGAGGAAATTTACTATCTGTAAAAAAGGCTACTTTATCCTTAGTCGAAACCATCTCTAATAAAGCTTTCTTATCCTTTTTCCCATGGAAGCTAGTAATATAAGCATCCTGCCAAATCAACTTTGCCTTAGCAAAGGCTAGTTGTATCGCACTGATTCCTGGGATAACCTCTAACTCATCCTTAGAGAAGAATCTTTTGAGATAATTTAACATACTATATAAACCTGGATCACCTGACACCAACACCGCTATCTTCTTAGTTAGGTAATTTTCTTTAACATAATCTTTAATTTTTGCTAAGTCTGCAGTAATCAATATCTTTTCCTGAGTATAATCTTTAAATAGCTCCAAAGCCCTACTTCCACCGATGATAGTATCAGCTTCACTGACAATCCTTTCTGTAATCGGCAATAGGTAATCTCTACTCCCAGGACCTATCCCCAATATATGTATCTTGTTCATTCAATCACCAACCTCCATATCTCCCCAATACTTCTCTCTTCATCGAGAACAAGAGAGATCTAACCTCTAACTCACCATTAACATGCTCCTTAGCTCTAATACTTACCCGTCTAGCTAATATATTAAAGATTTCCTCATAACCAGCTTCCTTAATTATATTTATTGTTTCTTCAGCAGTATTAGCATTTAAAATCCCGTTAATTAACTTTTGGCTTCCACCTAAAGAAGCAGTATAAGCAGCAATAGTCTCTAATCTAGCATCAGCAAGGTGGCTATGGGTATTGAAGATTCCAGCTCCTACCTTGACCAGTTTACCAATATGACCTAACAGTACTACTTTTTTAACTCCTTTAGCTACACACTCCTTTAGCATAAAACCTACAAAGTTACTCATTCTAATAATCTGTTCTTCTCTAAAGCCCAATTCTAAAGCCATTCTCTTCCCATAGTTTCCAAAGACTAGAATCAGTTCTTCTTCTCCTAAAGCTACCGCTTGACTGATATTTAAGGCTAAAGAGTCCTGATAAGCCTTCTCTGACATCGGCTCTACAATACCTGTCGTTCCTAAAATCGAGATTCCACCTACTATTCCCAACTTAGGATTGAAGGTCTTCTTGGCTACTTCTTCACCTTCTGGAACTTCAATAGTAACCCTTACCCCTTTATCAGCAGGTAAAACTTTGTTAATCTCAGTTTTTAACATCTTTCTAGGTACAGGATTGATAGCAGGCTCCCCTACATTTACTGGTAAGCCAGGCTTAGTAACTTGACCAACACCTTCTCCTCCAATTAATTCAATCCCCGCTTCAATCTCTTCCACCTTAGCAATTATCTCAATCCCATCAGTAGCATCGGGGTCATCACCGCCATCTTTAAGGACTGAAACAGCTACATATCTATCTTTTATCTCCAAGATATTCACCTCTAAATCTAATTCAATCCCTGCTGGTGTACCTATCTTAATCCTATCAATCTTCTTACCAGTAAAAAGAACGTAAGTAGCTGCTTTGGCTGCTGCTGTAGCTGTACTTCCTGTTGTATATCCCCTTCTTAATTTTTTTCCATTTTTGACTACGTAGGAATCAAATACCATAGTAACACCTTCCCAAAACCATAACCTTATGTTAAATCATATATTTAAATTTATGATTAAATTTGGATAACAGATAGATATTGCAACACTTTTTGAGTTGATAGTGTATAGTTAGAAAACCTCACCCCCTAACCCCTCTCCTTAACTAATGAGAGGGGGAACAACTATTTTTTCTTTTGTTCCCTCTCCTCAGAGGAGGAGAGGGTTAGGGTGAGGTGTGAGGTCTAAAAGTGTTGCAATCCCAATATACCTCCCAAACCTAACACATATACAACAACGCATTAACAATAGAAGCCGCGACTGGACTTCCACCTTTTCTTCCTCTAACGGTAATATAAGGAATATCCAACTTCTCTAACTCTTCTTTAGATTCTTTAGCTCCTACAAAACCAACGGGAGTTCCAATAATTAACTCTGGTGCTGCCTTTCCTTCCTTGACCAATCTAATCAATTCAAATAAGGCTGTAGGAGCATTGCCAATGGCGAAAATCTTATTATCTTTGTCTTGAGCTGCCCTTCTCATAGACATCATTGACCTTGTTATTCCTAGCTTCTTAGCTTCTGTAGCAATCTCTTCGTTGCTAATAAAACAATTTACTTTGATATTTAGTTCTCTTCTCTTACCTTTAGTTATTCCAGCCTTTAACATATTTACATCTGTTACAATATTAATCCCAGCCTTTAAAGCTGATAAGCCAGCTTCGACAGCTCCTTTAGAGATAACCACTAATTTAGCAAACTCTAAATCGGCTGTAGCATGAATCACCCGTTTAATTACCTTGTCCTCTTGAGGACTTTGACCTAGATTTCCTACCTCTTCAGTTATAATCTCCATACTTCTTGCTTCGATTCCTTTAGGGTTTTTATTAAATTCCATAAACTTACCCTACTTCCTTTACTCGTTCTACCATTAGTTCTGCTATCTTCTTATCAGCACCGATATTCCTACCAAAGATAAATTCAACCTCTGGGTACTTCTCTTGCTCTAGCTTAAGTAATTTAGGAATATCCTCTTGAATATGTATACCAGGAAATAAGAATAAAGGAACTACTATTACCTTCTTAACCCCTGCCTTAACAATCTTCTCTATACTCTGAGCTAAACTTGGCTTAGCTAACTCCATTGATGCTTTTTCTACAATCTCATAATCTATCTCTTCTTTAACCATCTCTACTATACTATCAAATACTTGATTTGCCTCTACTGTTCTACTCCCATGACCTAAGATAATCACACCTGTCTTCATTTTTAATCTCCTCCTATATAGAAAAATTTATAAATGAATCTTTTGCTATTTATCTGTGTTAATCCGTGGCTAACTATCTTTTAAATTATTGTTTTCAATTCATTTTTATTTCACTTGATGTTCACAATTTATATCTATTAATTTTAAAAGCTCTTTTTTAGTTCTGGAAATACCCCCTTCATCTTTTACTAAACCTTTCTCCTTTAAAGTCCTGATAGAGCTCAACTAACAAAGGTTGAACCAAACTAGCTTCTGACATAAGTAATTTGTCTTCGAAGGCCTCCTCTGCTATTCCTTCTCCAATTAACCTTCCACCCTTCATAATATAAATATAATCATCCCAAGAATAAGCCAAATCAATATTATGTGTTGAAATAACAACTGTTATCCCCTCCTGCTGTAGCTGATTAAAAAAATCAATCAATACTTCTGCTTGTTGAGAATCCAACCAGATCGTCGGTTCATCAAAGATAATCACACTAGGCTTCATTGCCAAAATACTAGCAATGGAAACCCTCTTCTTCTGACCATAGCTCAATAAATAGGTAGGTCTATCCTTTAAATCACTAATTCCAAGAGTATTCATGGCCTCATCTACCCTTTTTTTACCTCACTTTCGGATAAACCAAGTTAAAGGGTCCAAAGGAGATCTCTTCTAAGACACTTGCCGAAAATAATTGCTTATCAGGATCTTGAAAGACAATACCCACACTCTTTCTTAGCTTCTTTAACTCTCTTCTCTTATAGCTAATTCTCTTTCCAGCAAAGCTAAGTTCTCCAACTTGGGGCTGCAAAATCCCGTTAAAGTGAAAAAAGAGAGTAGACTTTCCTGCTTTATTGGGCCCTAATAGCGCTAGCTTCTTACCTTTAGGAATTGAAGAAGTAAGGGCCAAATAAGATAGCTCCTAATCCAATTCCCGTTGGATGGGAACAGCTCCTGTTAACGAAGGCAACTTAAGTGATGACAAGACAAAGACAAAAGCACCTGTCACTGCTAATAATATCTTAACGCCTGCTCCTTGCTCCTTAACTAACTCTTTAATCTTCCTAATTCCTAAAGCTAAAAAAGGTAGCGCAACCGCCCACCAAATTCCTGTCCATTTGATAGGTAGAAAACCTTCAGCAATATGATAATAATATTGCTATTGTAAAATACACTATTAAAGTTATTTTTTCTTTTAGTCTAAATATCGATATCATCCTTAATTAATCTCTTTTGAGATAAATAATTTATTCAATAAGCCTTTTCATTCAGTCTAAATAAAAAACCCCTCAACCTTCATTAAAAAGATTGAGGGGTTAATAAATACAAGTTGAAATATATCCTACATATAAATATCAGTCTAGATATACTTATCCCTATAAAATAGTCCCCTTACTTCTCTTTACTCCCGAAGATTAAGTAAGCTTAAAAATTAGGCAGGTCTCCTGACTTCTAGCAATTAAACTCTACCTTCCCAGATTATTAATCCAGTGGTACAAGAATCTAAGTAAAATAGTCTTTATCGACTATTAAGTAAGTTACTAGTTACAGTGGCGGGTCCGTTCAGGATTTACACCTGATTCCCTATTCTCCTTTAGATATCTCTAAAGGCACCTAACTTTTATATTTAATTTTATCTATTATCAGAAACTTTTAGTACAGTATGTATAACTTTCTATTTTATCCTTCAATTATACTCATTAGAGTAGCTATTGTCAAATTCAATTCTAATAACAATCATTTTATTTCTATAAAAATAATCGAACAGTTGCTAAAAAGTCTTTCTCATTCCTTTAGCTATTTAAATGTATAATGTTTTCTGACAGTCTTTTTAATCTCCCAAACACAATCTAGCCCTGCTGAGAAAGTAACTAAGTCCCCTGCTTTAAACTCCACCACTTGATCTTCAATCTTAACAACAACCTCCCCCTCTAACAGATAACAGATTTCTTCAGCATCATAATACCAATCAAAAACTGACTCCTCCTTCTCCCAAATCGGCCATGACTCTACTTCTAGTTTTAATAATCTATCTTTTGATGGCTTTTCTACTTTAATCTTCAAAATCATCTCCTCCTTATAACATTAATTATTTTTTATGGTTCTATAATTATTAGTTATTCATCTATTAAAATCAAATATCTCTTCTTAACAATAATTAGCCCTCCTTCTATCAATTCATTTAATAATTTAGTAATCGTCTCCCTAGTTGTTCCTACTAAATTTGCCAACTCTTGATGGGTAATCTTCTTAGTTATAACTATACCATCCTTACTTTCCTCTCCATACCTATCAGCCAAATCTAATAAGACCAGATGAAGGCGTTCTTTAACACTCTTAAAGGTAAGTGCCTTAATCTGATTATTGGCTTCCCTTAATCTATTTGATAAGGTTACTATAATTTTTAAAGAAATCTGAGGGAACTTAAGTAATAAGTTATTGAACTTTTCTCTATCTATCACTAATAACTGCGAAGTTTTAATTGCTTGAATTGATGCCGACCGAACACTCTTATCAAGTAAGGCCATCTCACCAAAAAAGTCCCACTGCCCCAATAAAGCCAAGGTCTTCTCTCTACCACTCTCAACAGTTCTAAAGACTTTAATCAATCCATCTAAGATCAGATAGATGGCATCACCAACTTCACCCTCTAAAAATATAATCTCATTCTTATCATAAAATTTTTGATAGGTTATCTTACTTAATTCTTCTAACTCTTTATCATCCATATCTTGGAAGAGGATAAAATTCCTTAAAAATAATTTTGACACCTATTATCACCCTTATTTATTCTTTTTACCTTTATTTTTGCTCTTGTTCCTACTTCTACCTCTGTTCCTATCTTTTTCTTTACCTTTATCTTTATTACTCTTGTCTTTTTCTTTATTATTACTTTGATTTTTAGAATTCTTTTCATAATTTCTGTTGTCTTTTACTCTATCTTTAGCCTTTTCTTTAATCTCTTTCTGATGTTTAGCTTTAATCTCTTTACTCCACTTATCTATATCTTTCAACCATTCCTTTTCTTCATTCCACTTACTCTGTTCTTTTAAATTAAGTTTGTCTACCTTTGCTTTCACTTTCTTATTCTTTACCTGGGCTAACTCTCCTGCACCTACCATCACCTTTCCAGCAGAATTTGCTACCTCTACTCGACCTTCCCTAACAGCTACCTTTATCTGTTTATCTTCTCCAACCTTAACACTAAATAATGTACCCCGCACTCCAGCTACTGCTGAAGGTGTCTCCACTTCAAACTCCTTCTTCTTAATACCTTCATTAATAAACTTAACTATTATCTCTCCTACGCTAAGCTTTACCTTCTTATAGGTAACTTCTCCACTCTTATTCTTGATAATCTTCAATTTAGAGCTGCTTTTAAGCAAAACCCTTGCATTTTCACTAAAAATAAGCTCTGCTTTACTATCTCCTGTTGTTTTAATCAAATCCCCAACCTGTATATTGGTCACACCTTCAACCTTCTTCCAGTCAGAAGAAAAGATTAAAAAGGTATTCTTATAATAGACTTCCCCCTTGATTCTTCTTAATCTCAAATTACCACCAGCAGAACTCTCTAATGAAAATAGAGTAGTTACTAAGGTAGTAAAGATTAAAATATAGCTAATAAATTTATAAGTCTTCTTCATTACAGCTCTCCTCTCTAATTACCTTATAAATATTCTCTTCCTTTAACTTTCCTCGTAAAGTAACTGGTGACTTTACTTCTATCCTAAAACTATCTTTAATTTGTTGATAAGTCCCTTCTCCAATTAAAATCTCCCCTCCTCCAGCCAAACCTTCAATTCTAGCAGCAGTATTGACTACATCACCAATAGCAGTATAATCACTTCGCTTTGTAGAGCCGATATTCCCTACAACAGCTCTTCCAGTATTGATACCAATTGAAATTGACAGGGGTAATTCTTCATCATTATCGACCTTATTTTGCAAACTTAAAGCCAACTCAATAGCACGTAATCCATGGTCTACCTGATCAATTGGAGCACCAAAAAAGACCATAACACCATCACCAAGAAATTTATCTAAAGTACCACCAAACCTAAGAACCTCATCAATAATAACTGATAGATATTTATTCAATATTCCTACTACCTCAACAGAACTCTTTCTCTCACTAAAGCTGGTAAAATCGTTTAGGTCGATAAATAGAACTGTAATCTCCCTTCTCTCCCCCTTCAAATAATCCTTCTCTGGAAGATTGATTACCTTCTCAATCACCTCATTAGACAGATAGCGTGAGAATGTACGCTGTAAATGCTCTTTCCTATCTTTAACCTCCCAATAAGCCATGAGGTTACTAATAACTAAATTTAAGATACTTATTAAGATAAAGGGGATTATTGGGACAAAGATATTGAAGTTAAGCAAAGATAAAATACCTGTAAATACTATTAAAACAAAGGATAATATTAAAATAATTATACCTTGTATAGGTGATAATCTACTATAAATTATAGCAGTAAGTAAACTAAATAGTATCAGATAAAATATTACCTGTAAGTCATTTATGTTATAGATAAAGGAGTCCTTTAGATAATTATCTATGATTTCAGCATGAATCAATACTCCTGCCAGATAACCCTTGACAAAAGAAAAAGGAGTTATTAAATAATCACGCAATGTCCTTTCAGTAGCCCCTACCAATACCAATTTACCTTGAAAGAAGCCTTGAGGATAATCACCTTGTAAGACTTTAGTAAAAGAGATGTTTTTAAAGTAATTCTCATTATGGTGAAAATTTATCAATAGCTCTTCAGCTAAAAAATCTTTATCCTCTTGACTATATTCTTCAGCCAGCTTAATGGCAAAGGGAGTTAAATCATGATCTATAAACTTTATCCTCCTAACCTTTCCATCAGAGTCTTGAATCAGATTTAAATACCCTAATTCCCTTGCATTATACTTAAAATCTTCAATAGGATATTTAATCTCACCACTCCAAAGCTTCCTACTTCTGATTAATCCCCAAAAGCTTAATTCTCTGATTTCTTTATCCTCTAAAACATAAGGTAAAACCACCTTATTAGATTCTAATAATTGCTTTGATAACTCCCTGTCCTCATCACTTCCTTTGGGAAAATCAAATAAAATATCAAATCCTATTATCTTTGCCCCAGCTTGGTTAAGCTCTCTTATCAACTTAGCATGATAGGTCCGAGACCAAGGCCATTTCCCTATCCCTTCCAAAGATTCTTCATCTATCTCAACAATCACTATATTATCTTGAGACCCAGATTCAATTAAACTCCTAATATATAACCTATAATCATAACTGAGCAATTCTAAATTATCTAGCATTGGAGATAAGAAGATAATCACAACTATAATACCAGTGATAGACCCTGATAGTAGCCATTCTCTATTCTTAAATTTTAACATAATTACCTCCAATATTATAAGTCTATTTTAAAGTATTGTGCTAATATAAATGCTAAATAAAAACTGATACAATTTAGAGATAATACGACACTTTCAAAATTGAGAATGGAAATAAGTATATTCTTTAAATTAGGAGTACTATATTTCTCAAACTCAATAGATATTGATTGCGTATTAAGTTAAATTTTTTCTAGACTGGGCTGCTTTAACTGCTTTTGTACGAAAGGGAATATCATTTTATTCTCTGTAAAGCCACGAAGAGTTTTTGTTCTGGGCTGCCCTTGCCACGAAGGGGTTGCTTTATAACCCCGAAGGTAAAACTCATAGGTTTGTTTACTTTTGTGGTAATGAACTTTAAAGGAAGTGATATTTCTTTCTGAATGATACCCTTGGGTACAAAAATAAACTGCCCTTAGGGGGCCCTCTAAAATTAAGATCCCACGGAGGGTTGTTTTTTTACCCGAAGATGATTTTTCCAAGCAAGTACTCTTAGGGTAGAACCCAAGATTTTACTCACTTTTAAAAAGTAAAAGTGTCGCAATATACCTACAATCTTCTATTTTAATAAAAGTTTATATAAACCTAACTTTTAAATTTCCTTTCTTGAATCTATTATTCTTCAAACTGCTATATTCTCCTCTATTGCTCTCAATTTATTATCGTTAACAAATTGGATTATATTACCACAAACCCTTCCAGTATCTAAAGAATATACTGTTAATAGGGATTAGATATAGGAGGGATACTTATGTTTAAATTAATCTTAATCTTTACCGTAATTCCTTTGATAGAATTGACGCTATTAATCAGACTGAGTTATCATGTTGGAACTTTATATACAATCTCTTTAATAGCTACCACTGGAATTATCGGGGCTATATTAGCCAAAAAGCAAGGAACCTCAGTTGTCAAGAAGATAAACCAATCTCTATCCCAAGGAGAGATGCCTGCTGATAGTTTAATCGATGGATTATTAATCTTAATTGGTAGTGCTATGTTAGTTACACCTGGATTATTAACAGATTTTGCTGGATTTTCTTGTATCATTCCCTTCACTAGAAAGAGAGTAAAATTTCTAATGAAAGGAAAACTCAGAAAACTAATTACAACTGGTAGAGTACAATTCTTCTCTTTTAATCAGCAAGAAGAGAAAACTGTTGATATTGTTGATAATGAAAAGACTAGCAATTAATAAGTAAGAGGTAGTAAATGCAGTTAACTGCATTTACTACCTCTTACTTATTTGTAATTTAATTGTTAATTGTTAACTTTTAATTCTCTCTTAACCTCAGAGACCAATTCGACTATCTTAGGATAAGCCTTTAAAACACCTTGAGTAACGATTGGTCTACCAATAGTCATTAATCCTAAAGCACGAGAGGTATAGCCACCGACCTTCATTGTAAAGTTGATAGTCGATTTAGTTTTAACCAACATCAACTCTTCTTCATCTCCTAAAAGGTTATAAGTATCTTTTATCGCAGGAATAACGAATTTTTCAGCGTATTTACAGCCCAAAGTATATACTTGATTACCAAATTCATCTTCACCTTGATAAATTAAATGTCCTAAATCTTTAGTTTTAAGTTTGTCAAAGGTAGGCAAACTAAGTATTTCATCCTTATTTGGGGTTCTATCCATTGGTAATTTATTCAAATGCAATGCTGATGCTACTGCCACTGAATGGGTACCTCCAACATCATGATAGATAATATCCATTATTCCCCTCCTAATTTTATAGTTTACTATACTTTAGTTTATCACCAGAATTTTAATTTATTCTGTTTATTCGTCCCTCTCCTAATACTGATAATAATCTAAAACCCCTTGATAAATACCATAAACCAACTTATCCTTAAACTTATCTTCAGTTAAAAGCCAATTATCTACCTTCTTATTAATAAATCCTACCTCTATTAATATCCCTGCTACTCTACTATTTTTTAAAATATAATAGTTACCAATCCTAACTGAATTATCTGGGAGATGTATACCTTTATAACTAATCTGATTTAATCTATATTGAATCTTCTTAGCTAAGCTTTGATTTCTCTTCTTACTATTTTGATAGAAGACAATTGGACCTCTAATCCTAAACTTACCTGCAAAGGAATTAACATGTATACTAATAAATAAATCAGCTCTATTATTATTTATAATATCGACTCTAGCCTTTAAATCTCTCATATGCCTACTCTTATAAGCCTTATTCTTATGATCTAAAGCAGTATCATGATAACGGGTCATAATTACCTTAGCACCTTTACTACTAAGTAAGCTTCTCAACCTTCTTGCTATATCTAGATTAATCTCCTTCTCTACCAAATCATTATAAGAAGCTCCAATATCAACACCACCATGACCTGGATCTATAACAATTACCTTACCTGATACCTTATCTACTTTATTACTTACAGGGATAGCCCGATTCATATAGCCTGTCACACTTCCTAACAATGAAGCAAAAAATACAATAATAAAAATAAACTTTAGAAATTTCTGATTACACAAAAGAACCACCTAATCCCCCCAAAAGATATCAGTTTATGATTTATATTTACAGTTATAGCACTCTCTTAAACCCCTTTATTTATAATTACTCATAACCTAATCAAATTATTGCAGTATAGATTTTCCTTACTTTTAGCAGAATATATGTAAAGAAAAATTAGGGGTGATAAAGATGATATTTGGTGATAAATTAAAAGAGATGTCCATTGAAATGGTCAGCCAACACTTAGAGGAGATGAAAGATGCCGATACTAAAGAGTATGATAAGACCTTAGAGATGATATTATTGATGACTGAGGTAGCCATCCACTTTTTAAAAGAGAGCAAAGAATTTAGAGAGAAATTTGCAGAGATTCATGCAGAATTCATTAAATCAGCAGAGAGTGAAAGTATAATCGAGAAAAGTATTATAGCTTATAAGAATTTTAAAGAGAAACAAGAGACTACATTATAAATATCTCTAATCTGAGATTTTATAGTAGTATGGGAACTAACACAATATATAGATATTAGGACACTTTCTTTTTTAGTTTACAGTGGACAGTTTATAGTAAAAAGTTAAGTTCAAAACCTCACACCTCACCCTAACCCTCTCCTCCTCTGAGGAGAGGGAACCAGTTATTTATTTTTGATTTGCTCCCCTTCTCCTAAGAATAGGAGAAGGGGCTGGGGGATGAGGTCTGAAAGTGTCGCAATATATCCATAAAAAGACATTATAATAAACTCAATTGATAACCCTAACAATCTACTATAAATAATAAGAAGTAGCCGTTAACGGCTACTTCTTATTATTTACTTTAAATTATCAGGATTTAAACACTTCAATTCTGGAATAACAAATAATCCATCCTTTCTGATTAATCTATCATCAAAGTAGATTTCTCCCCCTCCATACTCAGCTCTTTGAATACAGACCAAATCCCAATGGATAGAAGAACTATTACCATTACTAGCTTCATCATAGCATTTACCTGGAGTAAAGTGAAAACTTCCTCTAATCTTCTCATCAAATAAAGTATCCTTCATCGGAGTCTCTATATAAGGATTGACACCAATAGCGAATTCACCAATATAACGAGCACCTTCATCGGTATCTAAGACCTTATTTATCTTCTCTGTATTATTAGCAGTTGCCTTGACTATTTTACCATCCTTAAACTCTAATCTAATATTCTCATATGTAAAGCCTTGATATACTGCAGGTGCATTATAGGTCAAAACCCCATTAACTGAATCCCTGACCGGCGCTGTAAAGACCTCACCATCAGGAATATTTAACTTACCATCACATTTAATAACTGGAATATCTTTAATTGAGAAGGTCAAATCTGTTCCTTCTCCTACTATTCTCACCTTGTCAGTCTGCTCCATCAACTCTACTAGATTATCCATCGCTTCAGACATTTTAGCATAGTCCAAAGTACATACATCAAAATAAAAATCTTCAAAAGCTTCAGTACTCATACTTGCAGATTGTGCCATGGAATGGTTTGGATATCTTAAGACACACCATTTAGTATTTGGTACTCTAATCTCACCATGGACTGGCTTAATAAACTTCTCCATGTAAAGTTGCATATTCTCACTTGGTACATCAGAGTTTTGAGTGATATTCTCAGCAGAGCGAATAGCAATATAGGCATCCATCTCTTCCATTCTTAACTTATGGTATCTAGCTTGGGCTTCCAACTGTTCAACACTAGCTTTCATTAATAACTCTCTATTTAATAATTCATCATTAACCTCTATAAAAGGAAGAGCTCCTACTGCATAAGCCTCTTTTACTAGCTGACGAGCAAGGGGATTTTCTGCTCCAAATACCTCAATTAATATCTTCTCCCCTTCCTTTAATTCAACAGAATAATTGATTAAATTATTGGCCAATTCCTTTATTCTTGGATCTAGCATAATACCTCTCTCCTTTATAAATAGATTTCTTCCTTAAATTATTTCTTGCTAATTAAATTTTATCCTTGCTTATAGACAAATTAATTCTTTTACTAAACATGTCTAAATATACTTAGATTCTTCTTGTACTATACATACTCAACTATCCTTTATAAGTTTTGGATCTTTGACCTTAAAGAATAAAAGTAAGGAACCAATGGTAATCATAATAAGAGAAATTCCAAAGACAACCTTATAATTAGAAATATCAGCTAACTTTATGTCCATGTTTATCACCAAAATAAACTCAAAAAATATTGGTTAAAGTTTTACTGACAATTAATAATATTGTAAAAGTCCCTACCAATTTATTGGACTCTCCAGCCTTTAATCCTAATCTCTCAATTCCTGCCACTGTAAACAATCCATTTGCCATTCCAATAAAATTAATAAAGAAGATACTAATTAAGTAATTTCGATAGTTTACTTGATCTTTTATAATATTAAGTAGATTCTGAAAGCATTTGCTAAAACTTTCCTCTTTTTTTCACTCAATAACTGGGTTCTCTTATAAAAACCCAAAATAATAAAAAAGGATATTAATAGATCCTTTTTATTCATAAAGAAGGTCAATATTGTTAATAGTAACCATGGTATTCGTTGTAGTAACCCTAATATTAATACAGGCTTTTTCTTTCTATCAAAATTTCGAGTATATTTAGCAGATAATAATTGTGGAATATTAGCTCCAAACATTAAAATAGCAGAAATCATACTGATATAAAACTTTAAATTCGTTAAATGTCTGATGAATAATGGTAGAATTGTACCAACTGCAATAAAACCCATTCCTAAAGAAAAGAAAGCACCATCTCCAACATTAACTGCAAAATTAAATCTATAGTTCTCTTCAATTTTATCTTTAATCTCTTCTTTATCCACTTATTATAACTCCTTGTTGAATAAATTACAGTAATATATTAAGTCCTAATTTGTACTTAATTTTAAATAAAAACGACCATCTTATAAGATGACCGTTTTGGTAGGTTATTATGTAACCTTAACAAATCTCCCTTTGATATACATCAGAGAATTCAATATTAACTCTTTCTATAATACCTTCTTTAGTATAAGTACTACTATAATAGTTATCTTCTTTAGAGATGGTTTCTATAGGTAACTCTATTCTAAATTCTGTCCATTCTCCATATTGACTATCTACTGATATCTTACCATTGTGGGCCTTAACAATAGATTTAACCAAAGCTAAGCCTACTCCACTACCTTCAGCTTTATTACTTAAATAAGAATTACCCTGCTCAAACCTATTAAATAGAGTTTTAAGCTTCTTCTCTGGTATTCCTACCCCTGTATCCTTCACCGATATTATAATATGCTCTTCTTGATCAATTATCTTCACAGTTATCTTACCACCAGCATCTGTAGATTTGAATGAATTCGATAAGAGATTAAGAATCACCCTTTCAATCTTGCTAGGATCACAAGCCATTATCCTCTCTTCAGTATTAGTATCAAAAAATAAATCTATATCTTGAGCCTCTGCATAAGGTACTACTGACATAACTATATCTTCAATCAGATAGATAATATTATTGTTTCTTAAATTTAAATTAATAGCTCCAGTATCAAATTTGGTAATATCTAATAGGTTATTTAATAATCTTAATAACCTGTAACAATTTTGCTTCATTATATTAGTATAGTCAACAAACTTATTATAATAATTACATTTAGTATCCTTTTGATGTGTCTTCATAAATAACTCTACTGTTCCTAAAATTATATTTAAAGGTGTCTTAAAATCATGGGATATATTAGAAAAAAATTCAGTCTTTAACCGATCATACTCTTTTGCCTCTTCTAGCTTTATATGCTCCTCTATAATCTTCCTCTGTAATCTTTCATTCTCCTTACGCTCACTTATATCTTGAACTATAGTAGTTAAGTATTTCTCTCCTTCATATATAATCGATGACGAAGAGGCTTCAATATCCCTTACAGTACCATCTTTTAGAATAATCTTATAATCTGTAGATTCTAATGAGATATCTTCTTGCTCTAATCTTTTTAACCTCTCTGCAGACTTCCTTCGATTAGCAGGATAAATATCAAAAAAATCTTCAAGTTTTCTTCCAATAATTTCATTTAAATCAGTACAGGATATCAACTTCAAAGCCTCTTCATTAGCATATAAACATTTACCATCTCTATGTAAAAAGACTGCATTTGGTAATAATTTTATAAAGTTTTGATATAACTCTTTACTTCTTTTTAACTCCCTCTCTGCTTCTTTTTTTTGAGATATATCTATAATAGAAGAGGATATAAGCATAGGATTACCATCGTCATCTTTGATCACATTACTAAAAGACTCTATTTCAAAGGTAGAACCATCCTTTCTTTTAGCTACTCCCTCCCCAAACCAATTTCCATATTTAATTATTTTATTTATCTTTTCCTTAAAAATTTCGGGGTCTTTCCAAAAACCTTCTCCATCTTTACCTAATACCTCATCTAAACTATAACCCCACCAATTTAAGGCCTGCTGATTAGAATACACAACCTTCCCCTCCATATTTATAAAAACCTGACCAGTAAGGGAGCTTTCTATAGCTTGCTCTTTAATCTTTAAATCGGATTTTAACCTCTCAAATTTACTAATATCTCTAAAATTCCAAACCTCTCCTTGTAATTCTTCATCTATAATCAATGGATAAGAAATCATCTCCCAGACCCTATCATCCTTAAAATTGAGATAAGTTATATCTTTAGTAAAAGATTTATTTACTCTTCGAAATACAGCGATAAACTTATCTGGATTTACAAGTTCTTTTTTTATATAATTAACTAACTTTAAAGCATTATTCTCTTCCCAAAGCTCTTCAGGGAAATTAACCATCTCTACAAAACGCTCATTTTTATAGATAATCTTTTTTTTATCTACAACTACAATACCATCATGGCTTGATTCTAACATTCCCACTATTATATCTTTATCCCCAATCAATTTCTCTCTACTCTCAATCATGCTTACTAAACAACCTCCATATAAAGCAATAATTTTAAGGATTTATCATCTCCTAAAGTTGCTATTATCTAATAGAATAAAAAACAGCTTAGGAAGTGATACTATGATATAGTGTCTATACTTAAACCGACAAATATCAGTAATCAAACTAAACATCAATATAACATAAATTAGAATTTATGATTAAAAGCGCTTTCAATTCATTCTTTATACCATACCTATCAACTACTTATCTCACTGATACTTGTGGTCATATATCAATAAATAATACTCTTAACCCTAAAGCACCTAATTGTCTTTTAAATTAATGAAATTACTTACCTATTGTGCTAGTTAAACTCTTATATAAATAGTATCATTTAATGGGTATATTGCGACACTTCGTGTCAAATTGAGAATGGAAAATGGAGAATTGAGAATTTAAGATTTTAAGAACTTGATTCTTCATTCTCAATCCTCAATTCTCCATTAAAAAAACGTCTCACTTTCTATCTGTTGTATCAATTTTACTATTTAAATTTAACTAGTACAACGCGTAATATTAGTCTACTTTTAATCTCTATCCTTTGAATAATCCTATTACGGAGTAATGGGCCATACCACAAATTGTATAATCCCCCCTCTTCATAATTATAAAAAAGTCTCTTACATAATTAAGGGTAATAGACTTTTTTATTTGTAACCTGGCAATCATAGTTATCAATATCTTTAACTTTAGACCCATAGCTTTGCGTCCTTATTTTTCAATAAGTTTGCCCTTTAACTTCTTGATTATATAGATTAATCTTAGAATAATCTTCTACTATTATACCATCCAAGGGATATAATGTCAATTTTTTCTTTTTATTATATTAATTTTCATTTTTTGATTTATCCATAAACAAGTACCTATGAAATTTAATAAAATCACCTTTTTTCTAGCATTTAATTTTATATCTTTTATCATATTAATTGTAAATAATTCTATTTCATAAATTATATAAAATAGAATTAAGATATTATCTTTAATTATTAAGGCAAATATAGATACCCAAGTCTATATTACATAAACAGTTTAAAGTTTAATAATTAATTCTAGACAATTGTATCTCTATAGGGTACTATTTATTCTAGAAGATTAATAAACTGTAAATATATGGGACTATACTATAGTTTATTAATTTAAAGAAAAGAAAGGAGATATAATTGTGAATTATATTCTTATACTTATCATAGTTCTACCTGTTTTAGCTTTAGCATTTTGGATGGATAGTATAAATAAAAAATATTCTCAGAAGATTAAGGATTTAAAACGGTTAATCTATAGTGTCCATGATGAGGTAAGTGAAATCAAAAGAGAAAGAAAAAAAAGTAGTAAATATAAGTAAATGAATTTTATAAAATTCATACAATAGTCAATAGCTATACATAGCAACTATTAAAGCTATTAAATATAATTTTTATTTTGACAAAACCCAATTTTAATGGTATACTTATTCAAAAATCAGTTGATTTTATACATTTAAAGCTATTGATTATATTATTTTTCTTAAAAAAGAATATAAACTCTTATCAAGAGAGGTGGAGGGACTGGCCCAATGAAGCCCGGCAACCACCCCTAATGGGGAAAGGTGCCAATTCCTGCAGAAGTATATCTTCTGGCAGATAAGAGAAGAGATATATATACTCAAAAACCTCTTCTCTTATGAAGAGGTTTTTTTATTAGCTAAATTATCAAAATAAGGAGGTAAAAATCATTATTATAGATAATATCTCAATAAAGATACCAAAAGATGAAGTAAAGGAACGATTGGGTTATAAAGAGAATAGCACTTCAAATGAACAGATTGAAGAGATGATAGACTCTTTGATAGATTATTCTTATTCATTAATAGATTGTAAGGGTTCTTATCTAATATTAGATAAGATTCAGCTAAATAGAGAAGATAATTTAGTGACTTTAGGGAAGAATATTTTAGAATTTCAAAGCAAGGATATCATTGACCTGCTAGAAAAACAGGATAAGGTCGCTTTATTAACTGTAACTATTGGTGACTCTCTAGAAGCTAAAGTTAAAGAATTATTTAATCAAGGAGAGTTCACCAAAGCAACTATCTTAGATGCTATTGCTTCTGTCACTGCTGAAGAGGTTGCTAATGAACTCAATGCAATTATAGCAAAGGAATCTATAGCTAAAGGTCTCCCCCACTTAACCATGCGCTTTAGTCCAGGTTATGGTGATTTGAAGTTAGATATTCAGCCTAAAATTCTAGAGCTATTAGATGGTGATAAATTAGGTATTGCAACTACTACAAGTAATATCTTATTACCAGAAAAATCGATTACAGCAATAATTGGTCTTGGTAAAGTTGAAAACTCTTATCGGGTAAGATGTGATTTTCACTGTGCCTCTTGCGAATTTGATAATTGTGTTTATAATTGATATAGAAAGGAGTAGTTAGTAGATGAGTAGTTTATTAAATAGATTGAAGAATGAAATCTTAGTATTAGATGGTGCAATGGGAACTGAGTTACATAAGAAGGGATTAGAGGTAGGGGAATGTCCTGAAAAATTAAATTTAACTCACCCAGAGATTCTAACTGAAATTCATCGTAGTTACGTTGAGGCTGGTAGTGATATTATCCAGACAAATACTTTTGGTGCTAGTAGAATCAAACTAGATGAATATGGTTTAGGTGAGCAGGTCGAAAAGATTAACCGTAAGGCTGTAGAATTGGCTAAAGCTGCTGCTAACCAAGATACCATCATTGCTGCTTCAATGGGTCCTACTGGTAAGCTCTTAGAACCTTTAGGAGACCTTAGCTTCCAAAAGGCTTATGAAATCTTTGCTGAGCAAGCAAAAATTCTGGAAGATGCTGGAGTAGATGTAATCAGTATCGAAACTATGACCGATTTACAGGAAGTTAGAGCTGCTGTTATTGCTGTTAAGGAGACTACTACACTACCTGTTATCTGCCATTTAACCTATGAGGAAAGTTTAAAAACTATGACTGGTACAGACCCAGTAACTGCTGTCACTGTTCTAGAAGGACTTGGAGTTGAAGTGATTGGTGCTAACTGCAGTATGGGACCAGAAGGGCTACTAAAAATTATTAAAGCTTTAGGAGATAATACTGCTACCTATCTCTCAGTGGAACCAAATGCTGGACTTCCAATCTTAGATGAAAATAACAATACTATCTTCCCCATGAAAGCAAGTGAAATGGCGAATTATCTCCAAAGCTTTGTAGAGACTGGAGCAAATATTATCGGTGGGTGCTGTGGATCTACCCCTGACTACATCAGATTAGTAGCTGAGCAGGTTAAGAAGTTAAAACCTAAAACCAGAATTTATCAGGCTGAAACTAAGCTAGCTAGTAGAAACAAAACTGTAGTAATTGCTGACCACTTACCTACTAGAATTATTGGGGAGAGAATCAATCCAACTGGTCGTAAAGAGCTATCTGCAGAATTGAAAGAAGGTAAGATGAATATAGTCTCCCAAGAAGCGACTAGTCAAGCCAAAGCAGGGGCTGATATTTTAGATGTTAATGTGGGAGTTCCTAAGATTGACCAAGTAACTACTATTAAAAAGGCTATTACTACAGTACAGAACCTTGTTAACCTACCAATCTGTATAGATACTACCGATGCTGAAGTTTTAGAAACTGCTTTACAAACTGTAGTAGGAAAACCCCTTATCAATTCAGTCAATGGTGAGACAGATAGCCTTAATACTGTCTTACCTTTAGCTAAAAAGTATGGTGCCTGTGTCTTGGGATTGACCTTAGATGAAGATGGTATCCCTAAGACTGCTGAAGGTCGTTTAAAGGTTGCTCGTAAGATTGTAAGAAAAGCTTTAGAGTTAGGTATTAAACGTGAGAATATCTTAATAGATGCTTTAACATTGACTGCTAGTGCTCAGCAAGAAGGTGTTCAAGAGACAATTAAAGCAATTCGCTTAATCAAAGAAGAATTAGGAGTAGCTACAGTATTAGGAGTTAGTAATATCTCCTTTGGTCTACCTGACAGAAAGAAGGTTAATACAGCCTTCTTAGCAATGGCTATCCAAGCTGGATTAAATGCACCTATCCTTGACCCTACAATCGAAGAGATGAAGGCTACCTTGATGGCAAGTGATATATTAGTAAATCGTGATGTATCTAGCCAACGCTATTTAGAAAGCTATGGTCAGAAGAAAGAAACTAAGGTTAAAGAGGATACCAAGAAAGAAGAGAAACAAGCTAATCTAAATATTTTGACTAAAATTCACCAACAGGTGCTCACTGGTGATAAAGATAATATCACAGATAGTATTGAGAAGGCATTAGAGGATTACTCTGCCCTAGAGGTAATTAATAAAGCTTTAATTCCAGGGATTCAAGAGGTTGGTGACAAGTATGATGAAGGTATCTACTTCTTACCCCAATTGATGCTTGGTGCTGAAGCGATGCAGAACTCCTTTGCTATCCTTAAGCCAATCTTAGAGAAAGAAGGAAGCGAAGAAAATCTAGGTAGAATTGTTATGGCTACAGTCAAAGGTGATGTCCATGATATCGGTAAGAATATCGTTAAGATAATGCTCCAAAATAATGGCTTTGAAGTTATTGATCTAGGTAAGGATATAGCAAATGAAACTATTATCTCTACTGCTCTAACTACAGAGGCTGATATCATCTGTTTAAGTGCTTTAATGACTACAACTATGCCAAGAATGGAAGAGATCACAACAGAATTAAAAGCAAAAAATTCTGATATCAAGGTAATGGTCGGTGGAGCTGTAGTTACTAGAGATTACGCCGATAGTATCGGTGCATATTACTCTGATAATGCTGTAGAAGCAGTTAAGACAGCCAAGAAATTAGTGAGTAGTAAGTAGCAAGTAATATGGGTGTCAGTGTGGGGTTATTAATTTTATAAATTATTTTACTTATACTCTTTTCTACGCTGACACTAATATCGAGAAGGGAGAAGAGAATAATGAGCTTAAAAGATAAGATACTAAATAAAGAGACAGGAATAATACTATATGGATTAACACCACCAAAAGAGAAAAATACTACTGATAGGATAGTAGAGATTTCACAAAAGCAGATAAGTCGAATTAAAAACCTTGACATAGATGGGTTGGTTCTTTATGATATTCAGGATGAGAGTGATAGAATTAAGGAAGAGAGACCTTTCCCCTTCCTACCAACAATTGATCCTGCTATCTATAGCAGAAACTATTTAGATGAATTAAAGATACCAAAGATTGTGTATCGTTGTGTAGGAAAATATAATGAGGATGAATTTTCAAAGTGGCTTACATCAGATATTAAAACAGACAGATTCTCTGTTTTTGTAGGTGCTGCCTCAAAGGACCAAGATGTCAATTTAAAATTAAGAGAGGCTTATGAGTTAAGACAAAAATTAAATCCCAACCTACTATTAGGTGGTGTAACTATACCTGAACGCCATTCTCAATCTGAAAACGAACATCTACGGGTACTTTCTAAGATTAAAAGTGGCTGCAAGTTCTTCGTATCACAAGCAGTCTATAACTTAGAATACTCTAAAAATTTCTTATCAGACTATTATCACTATTGTCAGGAGAATAATTTAGAGATGGTTCCTATAATCTTTACCTTTACTCCTTGTGGCTCAAAGAAGACCTTAAATTTTATGAAATGGCTAGGAATAAATATAGCTAAATGGCTAGAGAATGATTTGCTTAACTCCGAGGATATTTTAGAGCAGTCTCTTAACTCATCTAAGAAGATCTTTGAAGAACTATTGGATTATGCCTTGGAAAAAGGAATTCCAATCGGTTGTAATATTGAGAGCTTATCTATCCGTAAGGCTGAGATTGAAGCTTCAATTGAGTTAGCAGAGTTTGTAAAAGAGACCTTTAAAAAGAAGGTTAATAAGATATAGTAAAAAACATCAGTTCAGTTTGAACTGATGTTTTTTTGATTATACTAAGAAGACTAATATAAAAAATAGATAATGCGACACTTTTAAAAAATCACCGCTATCCCTAAAGCCAATATCTGCACACTATTTATCAATACAAAATTCTTCACAGCTAAGATAAAGGTCTCTTTTTTACTCTGCTTATCCATAAATAAATCAATATTTCTCTTTACCGGAAACCAAGTTAAAAATGTCAGTAATGAAAGCAGTGGTATAACCCTCAAGACTAACAGAATAATTAGATCTAGATAAACTAGATAATAGAGTATTTTAAATAAATCTAATGACCTATCCTTCCCAAGATAGATTGGTAATGTATAACGATTATTCTCTAAATCATCGTCAATATCACAGATATTATTAGCAAACATGATATTAGCAATTCCAGTTACTAGAGGGATAGAAATTAGAAAGATATAGATTAACTCGATAAGATTGAATTGAATACTCAAAAATCCACTTTCATAAAATAAAGAAACGATATTCTGATCAAAAATATGGATATAAATTGAAACAAAAGTTATTATAAACCCCATAAAGAATCCAGAGAAAATCTCTCCTAAGGATGTACGAGAGATGGGTAGAGGACCAAAAGAGTAAAGAACTCCTACTCCAAATGAGATAGACCCTAGGATTAATACTACTAAATTTGTATTTAAAACTAGGATAATACCGACTAAAACTGCAATTATTAATAAAGTTAATATAATAGCTTTAACCCTACTCTCCTTTAAATTATCCTTAACAATGGCATTATGGCTTTCATAATTGTACCCATAAGTCTTATTAGCCTTTTTATAATCAACAAAATTATTAATAGCTGTTGTAGCCATATCAATTGCTAATAAAGATATCAACATCAAGATAAAGTTCTTTAAATTAAAATTTTTAAAACGATATAAGGTATATATTGTCCCTAATAAGAATGGAATCAGACTAGCAACTTTGGTCTGAATCTCTACTAATTTTAGAAAACTACCTATAAACATCTTCCCTCTCCTTCCAATTATAAATTAATCACCGAAACTAATATTAAAATCTTTTTATAAGATTAGTTAAGATAATTAAAGTATAGGTCTCTTTATCTCTTTTTTGACATTGATAAGCTAATTCCTTTATTTAAATAATCTTTCACTTTTTAAATGATTAATTAATAAATTTCTTATTCTTTATATAAACAATTGTATCTGTCTACTTACATACATAAGAAATTCATCACCATATAATATTTGATTAGTGATAATATAATTAGCCAACTTTGAACCAAACTATCCTTTAATAATATAAAGATAAAAAGGGCTAAAACTAGCCCCTAATCTAAACTCTCCTATAAATAAAACCACTATAATAGGGTAAGATAAAGGATTTAAAAGTACCGTAATCTAGCTCTATCAGATTATTGGAATGGATTGCAGTAAATTGATCATAAACACCTTCTATATCAGCTAGCTTTAACCATTTACTAGAATAACCAATATTTAAATCTACCTCTACATCATAGCCTTCAAAGTTAAGTAGAACCAATATCTCTTCTTGATTTTGCTTAGTTCTCCAACCAATTACCCTTCTCCCCTGACCTTCTCTTTCTGATAACCAGTGTCCTAAAACCCAGTCAAATTTACCTTCCACTACTGGATTATAACCAGATATCTTTAAAGCACTATACTTCTTCCTTAAATTAATTAGCTTCTGTGTCCAATAATAAAAGGGATTGTAGTTATAATCTGGACAATTAGGGTCAGGATTGATTAAATTAATATCTATATTATTAGAACTTCTATTCACTCCAAACTCTTGTCCCATATAAATCATGGGTTGTCCTAATGCAACTATAGTACTCATCATTGCTAATCTAGCTTTTCTATCCTTAATATCACAGTCATAGATATTATTGGTCTCTATCTCATATTTGACACTCTCTTCATCATGACTCTCACTGTAATTAATTACATTGTTAGTATGTGCTGCAAAATGTCCTTTGCAGAAATAAAATATATCCCCCATACCTTGAGGACTATCATTACACCAATCTCTAAAGACTCCTTCTCTTAATAAAGCCTTGATCTTATCATGGAAGAAATCACTCCATTGGGCATAACCATTATATCCATCAAAATTCAAATCATCTTGATTAGGTAGATTCTCAGCTATTAAGATCGCATTAGATTTAAACCCTTTATCTCTAATCTCATGCTGAATTTCATAAAGGAGCTTATGATCCAAATAATTAGTATGAGTAGCATCAAATCTAAAACCATCTACATGGTACTCCTTAATAAATAATTTACAAGCATCAATTAGCATATTATCAACTTCATCCTTACCTGTTGCTAACTTATTACCCCATTGTGTATTACCTGAAAAATAAAAACCACCAGGATCACTACGATCATCAATCAACTGCCATAAAGGATTAAATTGATTAGAAGTATGATTAAAGACTTGATCAATAATTATAGCCAAACCATGATTATGGGCTGTATTGACCAATCTTCTAAAATCATCAGGCTCACCAAAATCCTTCTCTACTGACATAAAGCTACAAGGATCATAACCTAATCCAAAATGGCTCCAAGCCTCTGAGGTTGGCATCAGAGCTAAAGCTGTTACCCCTAACTCATCAAAGTAGCCGTCTTCAATCCGCTTGATGATCCCACGGAAGGTGCTCTGATCATCTAATGATATATCTGAATCACCATCAGTAAATCCATATACGTTTAATTCATAGATGATCAACTCACTAATATCAGGGGTCTTCCATGATTGATCAGTCCATTGAAATTGAGTGGGGTCAACAATAACACAGTTATCAAACTTATAATTATCACTATAAACTCTGGTGTAGGGGTCATGTACCCATCTTTCATCTCCACCTATACCGCCTTGTACATAAAATTTATACTCTATGTCTTCAATTCCAGCCTTGATATCCTCTGCAAGTATTCTAACCCACCAAATATTTGGTTCATTATAATAACCACGATATAGACCCATAGGAATAAAGCGCTCCCTCTTTTCACATTTCTGCCCATGACAATGTTCAGGAACAGCAAATCCATTAATATTGGAAGCTAGATAAACCTTAGCTGCTCTAGGGTGAAAGAAGCCAAATATAATCGATCCGTCTAATAGCTTATGGGCTCCTAGCATCGATGGTGTACTCATATCAGAAACATCGGTTTGGGGAAGATAGAAGTTTTCCTGTGGAATTAAATCTTTAATACTTTCATATACATCTCTAATATCTCCAATAGGTCTAAAGGGTTTAACTGTATAGATATTATGCCAACCCGCCTTACACCAAACCTCATCTCCTAACCCTGCGTTATAAAAACGGTTAGCCTTATCATCCTCTAAAAATATTTGACCATCCTTCTTTCCCTTAAATTTAAAGTTAAAACTTGATCTATTTAAAGTGACATCATAGTAGATCCCGTATTCATCACTTCCACTTGGCTTGAGATCTTTTCTAATTCTTCCAGTTCCAGCCTTCCAGATTGACAACATAGGTTCTTCTAAATTATAGTTATTATCGTAGTGAATTCTTAAACTAACTCTCATTATATCCCTCCCTGATTCAAATCCATAAGATATGTATATTAAAGTTCAGTATTATTTTTTGTAGAGTCTATTAACTTCATTACTTTATTATTAACTAAAAGATAATAACTATATACTCAAATGAATAAATTAATGTTATAATTTAAAAATAATTATCATAACAAGGAGTGTGTTAAAATGAATTTAATAGATTTACATTGTGATACAATCTATCGTATCTTCACAGAGAATAAAAAAGCTAGATTGAGAGACAATAGCTTTCATGTTGATATAAATAAATTAGAGAAGAGTAACTCTATAGCCCAATTTTTCGCCCTCTTTTTAGATCTAGAAGAGATAGAAAGCAGTCCCCTTGAACATACTTTAGCAATGCTTGATAGATTTTATCAAGAGCTTAAAGAGAACCAAGATAAAATAAAGATTGCATGTAGCTATAAAGAACTTATTGAAAATCAAAAAAATGGAAAAATTTCAGCTTTTCTGACCATCGAAGAAGGTCAGGCTTTAGAGGGCTCCTTGACTAACTTAAGAAATTTTTACAGACTTGGAGTCCGTTTAATTACCCTAACTTGGAACTATCCAAATACTATCGGTTATCCAAATACACAAGAAGAATATAGATCTAAAGGACTTAGCCTCTTTGGCAAAAAGGTCGTTAAAGAGATGAATAAATTAGGAATGCTAATTGATGTCTCCCACCTATCAGATCAAGGCTTCTATGATGTAGCCAAGCTGTCTACTAGCCCCTTTATAGCCTCCCACTCCAATGCCCGTATTATCAGAAATCATTCTAGGAATCTGACTGATGCTATGATTAGAACTCTAGCAAATAAGGGTGGGATAATGGGAATTAATTTTTCCTCTTCTTTCTTAGCAAATAAAGAAATTAGTGAAATAGCTGATATTATCAAACATATCAAATATATTCACAAAGTCGGTGGGATTGATACTGTTGCTTTAGGCTCTGATTTTGATGGAATTGATTGTGAATTAGAACTTGGAAATATTGGAGAGATGGATAAACTATACTCTGCTCTTAAAAAAGCAGGATTTAACGAAGATGATATTGAAAAGATATATTATAAAAATGCTGAGCGGGTGATTAAAGAGGTGTTGAAGTAGATTATTTTCAATAATTTAATGTAATAATTATATTAGTTAAGTTTTAATATATAATAACAGTAAAAGGTTTATTTACTTTTTAAGTGGAAAATATAGCATTATCTATCAATTGTGTAACCCTTGTCTTAGAATGGAGCTTAATCCTAATAATTATTATTGTATCTAAATTCCTAAGCTTATAAAATAGTATTAAGGAAGAAAGGAGGTCAGCGATGCCTGAACTTAATTTTAGAAATGGATACTTTTATGGAGTCTGCTTAATCTGTGTAGTGTTATTCATCTTCGCCGTAGTATCTTTAGGTGATACTATTGTAGATATCATCTATCCCCATCAATATATTGAACCAGAATTCTATCTAAAGAAGGAATTAAGATATGAAAAGGACTATCCTGAACTATCAAAAGAAGAGTTAAAAGAGATGATTAAAGAGAAGAATGAAGAACGTAGAATAAGAGAAGAGTATAATAGAAAAAGAAGAATTATCTTAAGCTTAACAAAATCAATCCTTCTCTTATTATTAGTAATCCCTATTTATTTATTTCACTGGAATAAAATTGAAGGGAAACTATAAAATCAATAATAGGTGCTTAAAGATATATCTCTAAGCACCTGTCCCAAAAAGTCCCTATATAACTCTTTCCTAAAATTATCAGTAATCGCTCTATCCCTTATCTACTCTCACAACTATAAAATTTTAATCCTTTAAATTTTTATAATAAAACCTTCCAATGTATATAATAATATTAGGTTTATATACTTAAATCCTTCTACAACTAAAAATTGATACACCTTAGGAGATGAAAAAATGAAGGTTAAAATCCTTATTATCCTGTTATTAAGCCTTTTATTATTAACCTTCTCCCTAAATACCTATGCCAAAGAAGATGATGGTACCTGTAACTGTTATAACTATCGTAAAATCTCACTACATTACCCTCCTACGCAAGGTGATGATATTAAAGCCTTGCAAGTAGAACTTAAAGGCTTAGGATTTTATCAAGGAGAGATTAATTCTTTATACGACTGGGATACTTATCTAGCAGTGAAGCAATTTGAATATGTTAATAACTTAAAAGGTGATGGTATAGTTGACAAAAATTTTTGGATAAGTTTAAATAGATATTTTAATAATCAACCATCTACAACAGAAGATAAAATTATGCCACCTCCTGGAGAGATATCTATATTAGTTGATACTAATAATAAGACTTTAACAGTCTATTCAGATGGTGCCAAATATCATACCTTTAAGGTAGCTGTAGGAAAGTGGTCTAGCAAATCTCCTATAGGTGAATGGAGAATCATCCAGAAACTAGATATGTGGGATGGCACTCCCTTTGGGGATAAGTGGATGAAATTAAATGTACCTTGGGGTAATTATGGAATTCATGGGACTAATAAACCAAGCTCTATCGGGTACAATGCTAGCCATGGCTGTATTAGAATGTATAATAATGATGTAAAAATCTTATACTCTTGGGTCAAAATAGGTACTAGGGTAAAGGTAGTTGGACAAAGAGATCCTATTGAGATTGAGGATTCTCTTCGATATGGAGATAAAGGAAAAGAGGTACTACTTCTGCAAGAGACCTTAAGAAAGAATGGATTCAATGTAGGTTATACAGATGCAAGATTTGGGAAAGATACCAAAGAAGCTATGAAGGAATTAAAATATATCTATGGATTAAAAGATGATTTAATTGCTGATGAGAATACACTCTACATTCTAAATTTAAAATAAAGAAAAGGAAGGGGATTCCCTTTCCTTTTCTTTGTAACTATTTTTCAATATTTCCTTTCCAAGCCCTTATACCACCAGACATATTCTTAACATTATTAAATCGCATCTCCATTAATTTTCTAGCAGCCTTATCACTTCTTACACCTGAAGCACATACAGTAATTATCTCTTTGTTCCTATCTAGTTCATTTAATCTATTCTCTAATTCACTTAAAGGAATGTTAGTAGAATTAGGAATATGACCTTGTTTATATTCTTCTTCTGATCTCACATCTAAAATCTGTATATCACCTTTTGTTACCTTCTTTTCTACCTCTTTGGGAGATATCTTCTTTAGCTCACTACCAAATAAAATGTCAAAAGGCAATTATATCAACTCCTTGATTTCAAGTTATTAATTAATATGTCCAGGATCAAGGATATTATAAAATAACCTCAATCACTAGCTATTGTAACAAAAAACTACATTCTCTGTCAAAACTTTATCTCATATTTAATAATTTATATGTCTGAACCTGATATAGTGTGATTTATTTGATTACCTACTTATATTTTAAGGCATTTACTGGACATTTATAAACACACTCTTTACACTGGATACAATCTAAATCCTTATCATTATCACCAGTAAATTCATAGGGTTTTAAACCCATTGGGCATTTTCTTTCACAGATTTTACAGTCTATACACTCACCTTTATCTACAACTATCCTCTTTGATCTTGCTCTTAATTTGCGTTTAAGCTTAGTGATCAATGCTGATAAAGATCCCATAGGACAGAAGGAACACCAAGTTCTTTCGTTAAATATAACTCCCAAAAATATAGTGATTGCAGTTGTGGCAAAGATAATCTTATAAAATACATAACCAACCTTAACTAAATCTCCATTAGCCTCAATCAAACCTGATACAAAAGTATAAATCAGAAATACAAAGAAAGCTATTCTAAAAAATACCGTCCTAAAGACTTTTGGAATATTGACACTCCGGCTGATTTTGGCTAAGATATTATCATTAAAGCTGCCCCGTGGACAGGCTGTTCCACACCAGACCCGACCACCCTTTAATGCTGCAAAAAATGGTGGTGCTACCATACAGATTAAAGCTACATTACCTATAATCGGATAATACCAACCAAATATTAAAAAAGCTGCAATCACAGTCCAACTTACTTTCCCTACAAATCCCAAAAAACCTTTCTCTCTCATATTATTCACTCCCTTATAAGATAATAATATTATAACTTTAATTTTCCTATGCTAACATAGTGTTATATTTATAAATTGTTATATTTGGATAATACGATGTATTAGTTTTTTATTAACCCCCTAACTGGGGGCTATGGTTATAATATAACTTATAAAGGGTCATTTGTCAAGAGCACAGCACAAGTAGTAACTAATGGGCTATAAATCTTGAATTAATAACTCCTTATCTTTACTAAAACGATTCCAAGCTAAGATACCACCAGTTAAGTTCTCTACAGTATCAAAACCATTTGCTATCAAAATCTTATAGGCTAAATATCCACGATATCCCTTTCTACAGTAGACAACAGTATATTTCTCTGGATTTAACTCTCCTATTCTCTCCCGTAGACTATTAAGAGGAATATGCTTAGCACCACCTATATATCCTTCTTCATACTCTCTATCTGTTCTAACATCTACTAGCTGAATATCTTTTTCAGCTTCTAAAGCTGACTTTAAATCCTGTGGACTGATTAAATCAGTTTCATAACGTAAATGGTTAGAAGCAATCATCCCGCTCATAATTACTGGCCCTTTTGCTGAAGAGTATGGTGGTGCATAGGCTAAATCTAAGTCTTCTAAATCCTCTACAGTCATCTTTGCCTGTAAAGCAGTTGCAAAGACATCAATCTGCTTATCAACACTTTTTCTGCCTATACATTGAGCTCCTAATAGCTTACCAGTCTCCTCTTCAACAAGTAACTTAATTGTCAAATCTTCAGACCCTGGGTAATATCCAGCATGATCTCCTTTATCTAAATAGACAGAATAATAACTAATATTACGCTTCTGACACTCCTTCTCATTCAATCCAGTACTAGCAGCAGTAAAGTCACCTACCTTAACAATACTAGTCCCTAAGACACCTTTAAACTTCTTCTTAGTCTTTCCAGCAGCATGTGCTCCTGCAATTCTACCTTGCTTATTGGCAGGACCTGCTAAAGCAAATCTGACCTTCTCCCCAGTAACCAGATGAGTACTCTCAACTATATCCCCTGCTGCATAAATATTTGGATCACTTGTCTGCATAAATTCATTAACAACAACACCTATTTCACTGACCTTTAGACCTGCATCTTTGACAAGTTTTAATCTTGGTCTTACTCCAGTAGCCAAAATTACAAAATCTGCGTCAAACTCCCTTTCACTCTGTAAAGTGACCTTTATCATATCTCCTTCTTCTTGAAATTTTCTTACCCCATCACTTAGGATAATCTCTATCCCTAATTCTTTTAAGTGTTGAACTAAAGGCATAGTCATCTCCTTATCTAAAGGAGCTATAATCTGATCCATCATCTCTACTAGAATAACCTTCAACCCTCTATGGTGCAACTCTTCAGCGGTCTCAACACCTATATAACCACCACCTACTATTACAACACTTTCCGGCTCATTTTGTAATTCCTCCCTAATTTCATCTGCATCTGGAACAGTCAGCAAAGTAAATATCTTTTGACTATCAACCCCCTCTATCGGTGGCTTGATAACCTCTCCACCAACAGCTACGATCAGCTTATCATACTCTTCATTAAAGCTCTCTCCTGTCTGATGGTTGACTACCTCTACATTCTTCTCTTTCCTATTAATCTTAATCACCTCGTGGTTGACCCTTAAATCTATATTAAAGCGTTTATGGAAGTATTCATTGCTTACCTGAAATAGATTCTTTCGCTCTCTAATAGTTCCACCTATATAATATGGAAGCCCACAGTTAGCAAAGGAGGCATAAGGTCCCTTTTCAAAAAGAATAATCTCAGCATGTTCATCCTCTCTTCTAGCCTTAGTTGCTGCACTTGCTCCAGCCGCTACTGCACCAATTACCACTATTTTAGTTGTCATAACTTATCATCCTCCTCTTTTTAATATTAATATCCCTCACTTAATCTCTTTAATGTATTAATTAGAGTTAATTTTGAGATTACAATAGCTAGATTTGTATATATCAGTATCTATTACTGGGTATATTGCGATACTTTTCAGACCTCACCCCCCAGCCCCCTCTCCTACCTTAGGAGAGGGGGAATTAAAAATTTGGTCTCCCTTCTCCTACGATAGGAGAAGGGATTAAGGGATGAGGTAGGTGTTTTTGAACTTAACTATTTATATACTATCAACTATCAAATGATACGAAAGTGTCGTAATATCTATCTATTCTATAACCTCTCTAAGAAACTAAGCTATAACCATAATTCAAAGTAGCTAATAGCTTTTATAGAGTAAATATATTATAATATATTTAAGCAAGGAGTATAATTATAGAAAGTGAGGTGAGAAAGATTAAGAGATCTATAATTTTAATCTTAATAGTGTTATTAAATCTAGTCATAACACCATCTCTTGATGCAGAAACACACTTTAAGAATATCTCAACTATAGGTTCAGCTAAAACTTCTTTAAGACCTGACCAAGCCATAATTAGATTAAAAATAAGTGGCGAAGGTAGTAATCAATCAAGGCTTAACTATCAATTTAGAGAAGAGATTAAGAGGGCAATCAGGGTACTAAATAATACCTTTTCTAATAAACTAGATATTATTGAAGGTGATATTGAGATAGTTAGCTATTTAGAGGAAAATAATCATTTCCCTAACGAGCTCTATAAAGTTACTAGTTACTTGAAATTTAAAGTAGATAATAGTCCAATAGAAAATATAACTAAGCTAATAGATACTATTAAAGAACTCAATCCAGCCAATAAAAACGTTACCTATAATCAATCCAATGATATCTCTTATAAGATTGATAGAGCCTATTATACCTTTAAAAATCCTCTACAACATCAACAAAAGTTACTTAAAGATGCTTTTAATAACAGTAAAACTAAAGTAACTTCTCTCTTAGATCTCTCTTCTCTTAAACTAATTGGAATTTATCAATTAAAAGAGATTACCCCAAGTAATATCTCTATCTATCAAGAGGAGATTGATATTAATAATATAAGGCAAGCTACAGAGAAGAGCTTCCAAACTGAGCTAAGGGTACTCTATCAAGTCAACTAATTTAATACCTAAAAAAACTCCCCTGCAAAGCAGAGGAGTTTTACTCTGAAATTATCCATAAATTTTAGTCACAGTATCTAAGACCATCTCTGTCATCCTATCTACACCTTCTTTAATCCTAGACTTATCTGCTCTAGTCTTTTTAAAGACATGATCTGATACAGTAAGTACAGTAGCTGCTCTTAACCCATATTTAGCAGCAATATTATATAAAGCTGCTGTCTCCATCTCTACAGCCAAAACCCCCAATCCTGCTAATCTCTTCAAATCATCTGCATAATCTAAAGACTTACCATAGAAATAATCAGATGTAGCAATCTGACCTACATGAGCTGGCATTCCTAATTCAACAGCACTCTCATACAAATTTTTAATCAATTCAAAATCTGCTGGCGGTGCTAAAGTAATATCTGGAGTTATCTGATTGATAGTAGTTCCAATAGTAGCTGAAGATTGAGCAATTATTACATCTGCCTCCTCTAAATCATCGGATAAGGCTCCACATGTACCCACACGAATCAAGGTCTTAACCCCTAACATCTTAAGTTCCTCTAAAATAATAGAGATAGATGGCACACCCATACCTGTAGTTTGAATAGATACTTCAATCCCATTGAAAGTTCCTGTATACCCATACATTTGACGATAGTCTGTATATAGTTTTGGATCATCCAAGAACTTCTCTGCCATATATTTAGCACGCTCTGGATTCCCTGGCAATAATACAATATCTGCTACTTGACCCTTCTCAGCCTCTACATGAATTGGCATAATTTAATTCCCCCTCAATTAATTTTATACTAGTAAAGATTGTTGAAATTACTACTAATAGCTTAATTCATTTAAGCTATTTTTAAACTTACTTTTTAATAAATATTCATATGTAGTATCATTAGACGTCAGACGACTCTCCTATGTAATTCTTGTCTAGTATAAAAAACTCCTTCTTTTTTCTAATTTAATTTTTTGAATTACGCAATAAATACTTTGAATTTGACAAACCTTATTAATGAGTTAGTCTTAGTATTATTATAATTAATCTAGATTAGGAGGAAATTACTTGTTTAGAATTATTCTATTTACCATCTTTATCTATAGTGCTTATAAATGGAGTGATTGGAGAAATTGGAAGTTATATTACCCTTCTATCCTCTTTTTTATCATTTGTAGCTTACTTTATAATCTTATATATTATAATTATCCCTTATGGAAATTTGAACCGTTACCGATTATCGAAAAGCTTCTTCCTAATAATACATTAATCTCTATAGCTGTTAGCTTTACTATCTTTCCCTGTACTACCTTGCTCTATCTAAGCCATCTACCAAAAGGAAAGAAAGAATTAATCTATATGTTAATATGGGTCTTATTTTACACATTAATCGAGCTGATATCTATCCCTTGCCAAGCAATCTCTTATCATAACGGGTGGAATCTAGGGTACTCTATTATCTTTAATATCATTACCTTCTCTATTTTAAAACTTCATCATGAAAGACCTTTAGTAGCCTGGGGATTTGTCTTTATAGCTATAATTGTAATATCAACCTATTTTAAACTTCCAATTGATGGTATGAAGTAATTAGTTAATAATTTTATTAATCCATTATATCTTAATTAATGTCTCCATAAAGCAAACATAAAAAAGAGAACTGTTATAGTTAACAGTTCTCTTTTTAGATAAATATCTAATTATCTTTAAGAAAATCCAGAATCTCATTCAAATCAGGTAAATCACTGATCTCATAAACCTTAGCAAAGATAACCTTACCTTCTTCATCCAAGATGATATTAGCTCGCTCTGAGAATCCATCCTCTTCTCTAAAAATACCCATCTTCTGAGCAAAATCTCCATGAGGCCAGAAATCAGCAGGCATCAAGAGCTTCTCTATTCCTAAATGCTCTCCCCAAGCCTTCTTAGTATAAATTGAATCAATGCTCAACCCCAAAGGCACTGTGTTCAGCTCTTTTAACTTATCATAATTATTCTCTAAAACACTCATCTGATTGGCACAAATCCCAGTCCATGCTAAAGGATGAAAGGATAAAAGTACTTTCTTTCCTTTAAAATCACTTAATTTAATCTCTTTATCATATTGAGTCTTAAAAGTATAGTCTTCAACCTTTGTTCCAACTTTAATTACTTCACCCATTTTGATTCCCCCTTATAAATAAACACCTTAATGCTAATAGTTATTAATAGTGTTTTATTTTATTATAGCAACTTATACCAATTATGTCAAACTACTAATTAAAGCTTTATTAATTTTATAATCTCCTCAGTAAAGTTTTTTATCCAAGCTTGCTCGTAATCTCTTCTTTAATTTTTGAATGATAGATTAAATTTAAGGTAATATTATTAACAATATAAGAAATAAAGTTTTTACTTTTATCAATTGTTATTTAGATTGATTTTTATACACAATTATTATGATATGTAATTAAACTAGATAATTAAAGTGAGGTTTTAAATTGAAACAGAATAGAAAGATGATATTAATAATCACCTTTTTCTTTGTTGTTATACAAGTTCTAACTATTTTTCTGTTAATCAAAATCGGAAGAGATAAATATGAAGGTATAATCGCTGCTACTTCTCTCTTTATAATATATACTCTTCTAGAACTAAAATATAATTTACAATTAAATAATTATATCAGAATTATTTCAATTATAACGATACTGGCTCATTCAATTTTAGGAAGGTATTTCAATTTTTATAATACAAGACCTTCTTTTGATATCTTACTACATACCTTTGGGACATACTCCTTTTCTCTATTTGCTTATTCATTAATATCGCAGATATTTCCTAATTATCATAGATCAAACCACTATATATTTATCTTTGTAATTACATTGGGAATCAGTTTGGGAACAATCTTTGAAATAATTGAATTTTTATTCGATATATTGATAAATTCAAGTACAAAGCATCAAAATGGATTAATAGATACCAATTTAGACCTTATTGCAGATTCATTTGGTGCTATAATAGCAGCTTTACATTTGTTTCTTAATAATTTTTCCTTAATAGATAACAAAAAAGAGTAGCAGGATACTTCCTGCTACTCTTTCTAAATTAAAATCAGTTATATTACTAATGCCGCAATCCAAGCAAATAAAATCAATGGAATATTAAAGTGCAAGAATGTGGGCACACAAGTATCCCAGATATGATCATGCTGACCATCAGCATCTAATCCAGCAGATGGTCCTAAAGTACTATCAGAAGCTGGAGAGCCTGCATCACCTAACGCACCTGCTGTACCGACTAAGATAATCGTTGCCAGAGGACTGAAGCCCAAACTTTGAGCTAATGGTACATAGATTGCTGCAATAATTGGGATAGTCCCAAAAGAAGTTCCAATACCCATAGTAACTACCAAACCAACGATTAACATCAATAATCCACCTATAAATTGGCTTCCTCCAATTTCACCTACAACAGATTGGACTATACTATCTACTCCACCAGTTGCTCTAATTACATCTCCATAACCTGCTGCAATTAGCATTACAAAAGCAATAAAACCCATCATCTTAATTCCTTCATTCATTAAATCATGTAGATCATTCCATTTAATACTTCCTGTTACTGTCATAATGGTCAATCCAACTAAAGCTCCTAAGGGTAGAGAACCATAAGCCAATTGAATAGCTAAAGCTGTAAACATTGCTACTAAAGCAAAAGCATGGGTTCTGTTAAAAGATATCTTATTTTCTGCACTAGCAGCTACCTCTAATTGAGCCTGTTGAACTGCATCAACCTCATAATTCCGTTTACTACGATACGTAAAGCAGATTGCCACTATTAAACCAACTAACATCCCTAATGTCGGTATCCATAAGACACTAGCAATCTGACCTAAACTAACATCCATTCCATTAGCCGCCATCTCATCACGGATAATACCATGAAATATCAGACCAAAACCTGCTGGAATGGCCATATAAGGTGCCTGTAAACCAAAGGTTAAAGCTGAAGCTACCGCTCTACGATCAACCTTTAACTTATTGAATAATCCCAATAGTGGTGGGATTAAGATAGGAATAAAGGCAATATGTACTGGAATTAAATTTTGAGATAGACCAGAAAACATGGCCAACAAGAAGATAAATACTCCCTTCTTATTACCAATTATCCTCTTTAAAGCTTTACTATTACTGATTAAAGCTACAATTCCTGTCTGCTGTACTGCTACTGCTAAAGCTCCAAGTAAGATATAACTTAAGGCGGTTTCAGCATTTCCGCCCATACCTCCAATCAAAGTAGACATGGTCTCTTTTAAGCCCAATCCACCAGTTAAACCACCAACAATTGCTGCTACTAATAAAGCTAAAATTACGTTTAGATTGGCTAAACTTAGTCCAATCATCACTATGACTGATATAAGTACTGGATTCATCTAAAAAAACACCTCTCTTATTTTATTTAACTTTTTATCATATCATTACTTTAATTTGCTAAAGCAATAATAACATACCCCCTAGTAAATGTCAAGAATTTTTAATTAACTTTAAATTTTATCAATATTCTTCAATTATAAGATTTTATGCTGGTTCAATTTTAGTACTTAATGGATATAACGTGATACTTTATAATTAATAATTGAGTTTTTTAAAAGGGAAAAGAATTATTGTTTGAATAAAGCAAGTATTCTAAATAAATAATAATAACAATTTAATTTTTGAATTAGAACCCTAAGATTTATTAACTTAAATAAATCTAGATTACGTAGTAAGTGGGCTCTGCCACGAAGAGTTTTTGTTTTTAAAACTTTAATTAAATTAATTAAAGTTTTGTTTACTTTTTAAAAGTCAAAGTGTCGCATTATCTCTATATTGTATCACTTTTTCTACCGTTACAAGATGTTAACATAAGATATATTTTTTACTTATAACTAGCAGTCATAAAAGACTAGATTATAATTACTATTATGCAGTTAACTATCTCTAATCCTTAATTACTATGTTTCAACAAAACTTAAGCATAAGCTAAACTATCAATGACATTTCTAAGAGTAGTATTAATCAGAAAAAACGGGCAAAAATCACCCGTTTTTATAAAGGTTAATTATAGTTATCTGGGTCTGGTCCTGTCCTACCCTCTTTATCAATCTTCACAATATAAGCATCCCTCTCACCTTTTGCAAAGGAATTTGTATAACCAACTAAGAGATATCCACCATCATTGCTGACAGTAATATCCATAAATTCATCATTCTCTATGCCTCCATAAACTTTAGACCATTCCTGCTGACCATGGTTATCTATCTTAACTAGATAACCATCATAATCACCATTATTAGCAGAATTGCTATAACCAGCTAAAAGATAACCTCCGTCATCAACTGGTGCTACTGCTCTAAAGCCCTCATCACTATTCTCAGCCCCATAAGTATAAGAGAAAATTATCTCACCTTGACTATCTATCTTAACTATATACCCATCATAAAGCCAGCTTTTAGTAGAGCCACTGACGCCTACCAATAAATATCCTCCATCTTCAGTTCCAATTATCCTTTCAAACCTCTCATCTAAACCTTCTCTACCATAGGTATGTTCAAAAACCTCCTTCCCCTTAATATCTAGCTTTACTAGCAAGCCATCACCATCTCTATTATCAAAAAGGCTAGTATGACCAGCCAATAAGTATCTTCCATCAGCACTAGCTATAATATCATTAAAATAATCATTACTACCAATATTATTATCATAGTTATAGGTATACTCTGATAATTTATCATTATTTTTTAACTTTGCTAAATAGCCATCATTGCCTATTTTATTACTATGACCAATAGCTAGATAACCTCCATTATTAGCTAGATATAACTTATATATCTGTTGGTTACTATTCGTATCATTTACCCTATATTCAGCTAACTTCTTACCATCCTTCTTATCAACTTTAACAATATAACCATCATTACTAAGATTTTTACTATTGCCTTTATATCCACCTAATAAATAATTTCCATCATCACTTGGAGATATAGTGAAGAATAAATCCTCTTTACCAGCAAAGAAATCATAGTTATAGAATAGTTCTTTCCCATTCTCATCTATTCCTACTAAATAACCTGAAGGATAGACCCAATCTTTATTAAAGGAGGTAGTATAACCTACTGCAAGATAACCATCATCCCTATTAGTTATTGCTTCAAAGGCATCATACCCAATTCCACCATAACTTCTCTGCCAAACCTTAATCACATTAATATCAATTCTTTCAACAATCTCTCCACCATAACTGTCACAGATTCTAACCTCAACAGTATCAGTTACACTATAGGTCGGGGAGATGTAGGTCACCCTTTCACCTTGCCCAATAATCTTCCCCTCCTTTGCAGACCATAAATAAGTCAACTCATCTCCATTAAAATCAACAGCACTAAGACTAAGAGTAGCTTTCCCCTCTTTATCCTTGTCATCAATAGTAATAAACTTAGGCTTAGCTACAAGGCTATTAATAACTTTAGGTAAGTAATTTCTAACTTCAACAGTAATACTATTTCTTACTTCTATATCCCGGCTATCTCTTATACTAACCCTAATATTATATAATCCTTCCTTATCAGGAGCAGTATAAGTGACCTTATTTCCCTGTCCACTAATACTTCCATATCCAGTTAACCATCTATAGTTTAACTTTCCTTCAAAGTTTCTAGTATGAGCAGTTACTTCAATTGTCTCTCCTGGACGAATTGAAGTCCTCTCTAATTCTAAAGAGAGATCTAAATTAATTACATCTATTTTTGTACTAGCTAAGGCACTACCTCCTTGATTATCAGTAACAATAGCAGTTATCTTATAACTCCCCCCCACATTTGGTGGAAAGTAAGTAATCCGCTCTCCTTTTTCAATAATTTGACCACCTTCTACTAACCACTGATAGTTCAATTTATCCTTATCTAAGTCATCTGCTTTAACTATAATTTCAACTGACTCTCCTATACTAACAACCTCTTTACTTGCATAAATAGCATTAATTACTGGATTATGATTTCTTTGATTCTCTTTAGCCTTAGCATTAATCGGAAATGATAATAGAAAAGAACAAATTAATATTAAAAAGAATCCTCTCTTTCTTATCATATTCTCCCCCGTTCCTATATCGATAAGCAATTACAGAATTACTCATCATCTTAAAAATAGCTTTTCTAATATAATTTTCCATCTATAACTATCTACTCATATAATATTTATTTAGAGTTTGACTTATTCCACTAAATCAGTATCTCAAATTAAAAAATCCAAATAATCGATATAAAAAATTAACCTATAATATACCTTGCTGTTAAAAGCAAAAGTTTATATAATATAATTAATTGGCTTAATTTCAACGGGATTAATAATATAAGTATCAGGGGGACTAAAATTAATGAAAATCTTAATAGTCTATAAATCAATTCATCATGGTAATACCGAAAGGATTGCCAGAACCATGGCAGATGTTATTAATGCTGATATATTATCTACTAGAGATGCTACACCCCAAATAATTGGCAGATATGACTTAATTGGCTTTGGTTCAGGAATATATTTTGGTAAACACCATCATAAATTATTGAACTTAGTAGAGGACTTGCCAACTGTAAAGGAAAAACAAGCCTTCATCTTCTCTACTAGTGGTTTAAGAGAACTACCTATTATTCATAATTTTAATAAGGAATTAAAGAAGAGATTATTGGAGAAGAATTATCAGTTAATTGGAAGTTTCTCCTGTCGAGGCTTTGATACCTATGGACTATTAAAATTAATTGGTGGTATACAAAAAGAAAGACCTAATGATGAAGATTTAACCAATGCTATAACCTTTGCTCAAAGTTTAATAGAATAAAAAGATAAAAGACCAACTAATGTTGGCCTTTTACCTCTCTTCTAAATCAATATAATCAATCAATCTCTTCCCATCCTCCAAAGAGATGATATCAATTTTATTATCAATTACTGCAAATGTGGCTATTTGGGGTTCTTGCTTAGGTAAAGATACACTCCCAGGATTTAATAAGATTACCCCATCTACTTCTTTAGCTACTGGTTGATGAGTATGACCAAAGATTAAGATATCAGCACCAAATCTCTTGGCAAAACTAACCCTATCCTCTTCCTTTTCATGTTGATAACCATGATAGATAACAATTCTAAGACCATTATCATCAACTACCGCATATTCAGGTAAAGGATAAGGTAAAACCCAATCATCTACTACAGCATCCACATTCCCTTTAACAGCCAATAGATCTCCTTTAAATCCATTAATTTCCTCGACCAAGGCTTTAGTATCATAACCTTCTGGCAAAGGGTTTCTAGCCCCATGATATAAAATGTCACCAGCTACTAAAATCATATCAACATCTTCCAAATACTTAGTTGCCTTTTTAAAAGCAGTCAAACTACCATGAATATCACTAATTACACCAATTTTCAATATTATCACTCCTAATCTATCTTTTTATCTTAAAAAAGCTATCTCTTTATATTCAGTAAGACAAGTCTGATCCTTCCCTCTTCTCTTAGCTTGATATAATGCAGTATCAGCAGCATTAATCAACTCTTTTTGAGATAATCCTGCTTTATAATAAGCAGCCCCAATACTGATAGTCACCTTTAATCTTAGGTTATCATATTCAACTACCATATTTCTAACCAAATCATTTAACCTTTCTCCTATCGCCAATACAGTAGCACTATCGGTCTTAGGTAGAATGATTGCAAATTCCTCCCCACCATATCTAGCAACTATATCTAAATCTCTTGCTTCCTCTTTCAAAAGTCGTGCTAAAGACTTTAATACTTTATCACCAACTTGATGACCATAAGTATCATTAAACTCTTTAAAGTTATCGATATCCATCATCATCAAAGATAATTCAGTTTTAGATTCTTTAGCTTTAAATATCTCTTCTCTTAAAGCATCTTGGAAGTAACTATGATTATATAATTTAGTTAAGCCATCTCTAGTAGCTAAATCTTCCATCTGTTTATACATAGTAGCATTCTCAATAGCAATAGCAATCTGATTGGCTAAAGTGGTTAAAAAACTCTTATCTGCCTCTTTAAAATTTCTTGGAAAATCTAACTGTGCAGCAGTAATTGCTCCAAGCATATTGTCCCTTACCTTTAGTGGAATACAGACAGCTGATATTAAATTTAATGTTTCAAATTTATTCTTAATATCTTCACTTACTTTATCAGTAATTAAGACACTATTATTTTGGATTAAATTATCAGCAGTTCTTTCTGCTAATTCAATTAGTTTCTTAGTCTCTTTATTATCTGGAACTCCTATAGAAGAGACCAACTTTAACTTGTTATCTTGCTGATCTAATAAAAAGAGACCAGCCATTGATACCCCCATAGTTCCTAAAATCACATCAACAGTTAAATCGATTACCTCATCTAAATTTAAAGTAGAATTAATGGTATTACTTGTTCGTTGTAAGGTAGATAAACCAGCCATATTCCTTTCCATCTTTTCAAAAAACTCAGCTTTTTCAATGGCTAAAGGCGACTGTTCTACCACTGTTTTAATAGCAACCATATGAAAATTATTAAAAAAAGACTCTTCTTGATGTAAAAAGAAGATAATACCTGCAAAGTTATCATCAACAAAGATTGGTGATAATAACATTGAATTAAAACCACCCTCAACAAATAATGCTGTATCAGAGTGATTATCTTTCTTTAGAGAGTTAATTATCACTATCTCTCCTTCATTTAAATTATAACCAAAGTATTTATCACCTTTCTTCACCTTAACCTTCTTCCAATACTCTCTATGTAACCCCTTGTCTAACCCCTTTAATGATTTAATATCTAAATAAGCATCTTCCTCTTCAGACTGAGCTAACAGACCTCCTACCTTTACACCTAACTTTTCACAACCAATTTCAATCAAAGTTTCATAAGTATCCTTTAATGTAAATTTAGAACTCAACTTTTTATTGATATCATGTAAACCAGTTAAACTGCTACAAGTTAAATTGATATCATTTAATTCTCTTTCTTTATTATATATCCATTTCAATCTTCTTTGCTGAATATCAATGACTGATAGTACAGACCAGAATATTATAATATTAAAGAATAAAGATAGGATAAGTTTATCTTGAAGTACTAAAGTTACTGCTAAAAGTAAGCTAATTATTAATCTTTTTAATTTAAAATTAATATTATTTAACTTTATTATATTGTAATTATCTATAACTATTCCTAACAATAAACTCTCTAAACCCAAAGGATATAGATTAGTCTTTAAATAATAACTAAATATAGCCATTACGACCCCATTTATAAGACCATAAGGAAAACCAAAAAGTCTTCCAACTAATAAGATAATTAAATAATGTAAACCTAAATTATATCCTTTAAATAAATAAGTTCCCAAAACCATGATTATTATTATAATCAGATTAAAGAATAACTTATCTTTATTACTTACATTTGTAATCATTCCCTTAAAAAGAGGTTTTAAATTCACTACAATATATGTGATAGATATAAAGATAGCAAGTTGTATAATAGCCTGAACAAATAAATTTATCTCTCCCATAATTAGTTGCCCCCGTATCTCTTAATTATTTAAAGGTTAATAATACAATATCTATAAAATTAAACTCACAAAAGTCATTTATTGATTTTACTAAAAAATTAATATCAATAATAATATATTTTATATATTATTTCTAGATAAGGTCTAATTTCCCCTGCACAATTACTAATCTTCCGAAATATTTCAACACATATTATTTCTATATTATCAATCTTAGATTTAAAATAAAGCTTAATAATAGATTAATTTTTACTTTTAGAAATCATTAGCCCTAAAAAACATCCTATTCTTTTCGTTCATCTATTCTTAAGCCAAAACAAATCAATTTCAAAGTCTTAATTGAAGAATAAATTGGGCTTATAAGCCCAATTTATTCTTCTTCCACGGCTAAAATCTTAATTTGATTATTATCATCTCTATCAAGATTTAAAGCAATCTCCATATCCTCTAATTTTCTCTTTTCATGACCGTCTAATTTGGCGCGTTTAACCTCTGACTCCATTTTAAAACTCCCCCTCAAATTTACTTTAAATTATAAATATTATAATCTAACTAACTTATTTATAGCATTTCAAAATTTAAGAAGGTTTATGTATTATTCATCTTTATTCTTTAAATATTCTTTAGTATATAACAAGGCTAATACTACTAGAGAATGATTAATTGAACCATTAAAAATTAAATCATCTATATCTGCTAGCTTTACTAATTCAACCTTAATATCCTCTGTTAAATCTAAATCTTGCTCTCCTACTAAGGTAACATCCTCTGCTAGATAAAAGTGACAATAATTATTTTGAATAGCAGGATTAACAGCTACCTTTCCTAAATGAATTAACTCTTGACTGGAATAACCTGTCTCCTCTAATAATTCTCGTTTAGCAGCACTTTCTGGACTATGCTCTCCAAAATCCAAAGTTCCAGCAGGAACCTCTAAAGTAATATCATTAATTCCAAAGCGATATTGCTTAACAAATACAACCTCTTTCTCAGGGGTAATAGGAACTATATTAACCCAATCAAGAAATTCCATCTTAAAAAAGGGATAAGAAATCTTTTTCTTACTATGATAACACAATTCCTCTTTAAAAGAAACAATTCCCCGTTGATATATTACTTTACTACTCTTCTTTTCCCAAAGTTTCTTCACAATAATCACCTACCTTACTTTTAAACACTATAACAGATAAACTAAGTTTATTTTATAAAATAAACTTAGTTTATCCAAACACTGGGATTTATTATATTCTAGAATATATAATAGAATTTGCTTTATAAAAGATAATACTAACTAACCTAATTTAAACTCGGAAATTAATCAAGAATTGTTTAGAAAGAATCTACGAAGAAGAAAAAAGAGTGCAGAAAAGCGAAGTTATTTTAAATAAAAAATACTTGCTCCAACTATATTAACCTACTATAAATCTATATTAGTCAAATTTTGGATAAAAACCTCTAAAATGTAACCTATTTCTACAAATCCACTTATTCAATATATAGGATTAGATAATAATTATAAAAATATTTAAAGTGAGCTTAAGATTGATGTAACCTTAAGCTCACTCAATCTTATATTCATCATCATCTAAAGTATAATCATTATCCTTATTCTGCTCATATTTATTAATCAAATTAAACATATAGTTCCAAACAGCCAAGGCAATAGCTGTATCATCTAACCATCCTAGAAAGGGAAGTAATATCTCCGGAACTAAATCTAATGGAGATATAATATAGATTAAAGGAAAGAGCAATAATACCTTCTTCATTAGAGGTACTTGTGGATCACTAATATAATTGCTAGCTAATTTTATATTTTTAATAACCATTTTAAGAGTGTTTAATTTTTTTGCCATATTTTCACCCCATTATTTAGTCTAAACAATTTCCATAATAAATATTTCAGCTATATAAGCTAGGAACTTTAACTTCAAAAAACCTATCTTTATCAGCACCACAAACTGGGCATCTCCAACCATGGGGCAGGTCCTTAAAAGAAATTCCTTCACTAATATTAGATTGACTATCACCTAAATTTTCATCATACTCATAACCACAGACTTCACATTTATATTTAAGTACCTTAGCACTCATAAGAATCTCCCTTTAGTGCCTATCAGCTAATACTCTTCTATAACCATTTCTTCTTTTTAAAGTAAACTAACATTCCTATTACAATAGCCGACATCACTATTAAAGTGATTGGATATCCTAATTTACTTTCAAGCTCTGGCATATATCTAAAGTTCATCCCATAAATTCCTGCTATAAAAGTTAAGGGGATAAATATTGTAGAGATAATCGTTAAAACTTTCATTATCTCATTCATCTTATTATTTATATTTGACAAATAGGTATCCATCATCCCATTAATAATATCTCTAAAGGTCTGGATTGTATCTATTGCCTTCTCAATATGGTCATTGACATCCTTTAGATAAAGAGTTGTACTCTCTTTAAAGAGTTTATTATCACCTTTAAGCAGGTTATTGAGAATACCCTTTAAAGGCCAGACTGATTTCTCCAAAAAAATCATCTTTCTTTTCACCTGCTGTATATCAGGTAGTATGTCCTGAGAAGGCTCAAGTAATAAATCTTCTTCCATCAAAAAAAGCCCTTCTCCAATCTCATCTAATACTACAAAATAATTATCAACTATAACATCCAATAAAACATATGCTAAATAATCAGAACCAGAACTTCTTAAACGTGAACTTTGATTTCTAATCCTCTCTCTAATATTATCAAAGACATCACCTTCTTTTTCTTGAAAGGTAAGAACAAAATCATCTCCTAAGATAATACTCAACTGCTCTATATCTATCTCCTCTTCTGTAGCATCATAGGAGAATAATTTAATTATAAAGTAGACAAACTCATCATAACAATCAACTTTAGGGCGATGATCTGTATCAAGTATATCCTCTAAGACTAAAGAATGTATATTAAAAGCTTCTCCTAAGCTCTTAACAACCTCTATATTATGTAACCCATCAATATTAATCCACTTTATCCCCGCTTTTTCTTTATAAGTTAAAGACTCCTCTAAGCTAATATCCTGCTCTTCTAAATAATCATCATTACTATAATTAAAGACTGTTATCTTGACCTCTTCTTGCCTCTCTTTTCCTCTATAAACCAAGGTTCCAGGAGGTAATCCACTCTTATTGATAGAACTCTTTTTAAATCTGTAAGCCATTATTAATCCTCCTAATTATCTTCCCTTCTCTTCCATTCATCTTTTAAAATCCCATAACAGATCTCATCATAATATCTGCCATTTCTATATCTTTTCTGCCTTCTAATACCTTCTTTAGTGAAACCAAGCTTCTCATAAGCCCTTTGGGCCCTTTTATTATACTCCCAACAGACAAGTTCAACTCTATTTAACCTCAACTCTTTAAATCCAAAATCTACGATTAAATTTAGAGCTTCAGAACCTAAACCCTTTCCTAAATTCTTATTATCTCCAATCACTACTCCTAACTCACCATAGCCATTCTTTAAATCCAAGTTAACAAAATCAATCTGTCCAATATATCCTTCATCATCTATATCTGCAATAACAAAACCTGTCCAACTACTACTCATAGCCTTGTCTAGAAAGTTCTTTGTATCTTTTTCAGAATTTGGATAAAGAAAGATATCAGATAAATACTGAGTAATTTCAGGGTTAATAACCCATCTTCTGATATCTTCAAAATCAGAGGTTTTATATTCCCTTAACATAATCTTTTGACCATAAATTCTTGACATTATTAACATCCTTCCTAGCTCTTATATATAATTATCCTTCTACTTGAGCGACTAAGATATACTCATCTTTAATTAATAACTTCCAATCAACTAATTTAAAACCATACTCTTCTAAAATACTCTCTATCATACCTTTAGAGTATATCTTCAGCTTCTTCTTAAATAAAAATGTTGAAAAGAGTCGATACATAATACTAAATCAAAAGAAGGTTCATCCCAAGGTAATATTTCAGAATTACAGAGAATTAAGTCACTATTAGCCCCAACCTTCTTTTAGCAGCTTTTAGCTTATCAGAGGATGAATCTACCCCAGAGATTGGTACATCTTTATAAGTCTTGGAAATAGCCTCTAACAAAGAACCTTTTCCACAATCTACATCTAACTCTAAATTTCCCAGAATCTCTGCTATATTCTCATGAATTAATTCTACATCTTTCTTATAACTATTAACATTATATCTGCTTGATGGAAGAGGAATAGACTCACTTATACTCTCTTTATACATATTCTGACTACCCAATTTTTTAGCCTCTTTTATAGTTTAGCCTACCTTCTAATAACCTTATGCTCTTTTAAGCAGATACTATAATATTTATGATTAAACTTTAATTTATATCACTTCTATAAAAGGTAAAAATTTCTTCTTTTTAAATTAAATGTTCTTAGCTGATACCAACTAGATCTGAGAAAGGTTTAATTAAACCTACCTCTACTATAATTGATAGCTGAATTAATATTTCATTTTAAAATTCTTAAACTCACCTCGATACTCTTCATCGATTACCTCAATATCATCTACTTGAGATAAAGGAGAGCCCTGCTTAAGTAAATCTAGCATCTTGTCTATCTTAGGCTTGTCACCTACAATCACAGCCTCTACTCTACCATCAGCAAGGTTCTTAACCCATCCTTTTACCCCTAAGCTAGAAGCCTGTTGATTGGTGTACCAACGAAAACCTACCCCCTGTACATGACCACTAATATAAATATGCTTTCTTACTTTAGCTTCCATCGATTATCACCTCAATTTATTTTTTAGTTAATACTCTAAGCCCTAAAATTCACCTTCAGCTATTAACTCTAAAGCAATATCTACTATCTGTGGAGCAAACTGTTTTCCTTTATTATCTTTTAACTCCTTAATTGCAACCTTTCTTGATAACTTCTGACGATAAACTCTATCATTAACCATACTATCCCAAGCATCTGCTACACATATAATTTGAGATACCAAAGGAATCTTATCACCTTTAAGCCTTTGGGGATATCCTAAACCATCCCATCTTTCATGATGACAGTAGGTATATATTGCAATCTCTTCTAAATCTTTTGAATGGCTTAAGAGCTGATATCCCCAAGTACTGTGTTTCTTAATCTCTGCAAACTCCTCATCAGTAAGTCTAGTAGTCTTATTTAATATATTCTTATCTACAAGAATTTTACCTATATCATGAACTAATCCAGTAAAATAAACCATCTTAATATCCTCTGAACTAAAATCTAACCTCTTAGCAATCTCTACTGAAATAGATGCAACATTTTCAGAATGTCCTCTAGTATATCTATCATGTATCTCTAAGATATTTATGATCGAGAAGATAATCTCTTCTTGGAATCTCTCTCTTATATTAATATAGCGTTGCATTGTTAAGAAGGCTGAAGCTATATTACCAAAGGATTTCATAGTCTTAATAGATTCACTACTAAAAGATTCTTCCTTACTATCCTTAGCAATATCTAAAGAGATACCACCTAAGACCTCCTCACCAACCTTTAATTTAATTAATAAAGTAGACTTTATAGGGATAGTTGCTATATCAAAATCCTCTTGTTGGCTTGCAGCAACAAAGGCCCTTTCTTTCTTCATAATATTATCTACTATAATTACATCCTCTTCTGGAAAATATCCATCTTCTAGGATCAATAATTTCAAGGTATCTATATCATGGCCTATAGCATCAATAAACTTCCATTCTCCTTCATCAATCAGATAGATGCTACCATAATCAGCTTCTGGGAGTAGCTGTTGCGCAATCTTTAATAATCTAGATAAAAACTTACTATCTTCATTAAAGATATCCTTGGTTAAACTAGAAGTAAGTAAGATAATATCTTGTAACTTCTCTGTCAAAGAATCTAATTTTTTATTAGATTCTTTGAGTTGCTTATTTATAGAATCCTGCTCTTCAAAACTGATTAATAACTCACTAGTCATATTCTGATAGGTTGCTAATAATGTATTTACCTCTTCAATATCTGTTCTATCAATCTTATTACAAAGATCATTATTATTATCGAGTTTAAACTCTCCCATATTCTCTGCAAGCTGAGCAAAGGGAATAGATAGTTTTTGATAGATCTTCTTATTTAAAATAATTATAATAATTGCAATCATCATCAATATCAGAAATAATCCCAACAATATCAAAAACTTATAGAGCTTAACCTCAGAATAATCTAGATTAACTTTCAAAATATAACTCTGTTTAAGCCCTAACTCCTCCTCTGCTTCAAAGGTCAAAGGAATATAAATCTCATCTTTGGGATTAAATAAATCTCTTTTTAAAATATCTGCACCATTAATGTTACCTGTACTAATTGATAAAGAATCCTGTTCACCTAGCTCTATATCCATAGAAGCAGAACTTATAGGAAAAAATCCACCATTATACAATTCTAAATCTTTTACCAGAAAAAGTTGACCCTTTAATCCTTTGATTGTATTGATTAATTCTTTAAATAAATCAAATTTCATAGGAACACCTAACTCTAATATATAGCCATTCTTTAATTTTATATAACCATACTTACGTGGGACACTTCTGCCCATGTTATAAGTTAATCTATGTAAGAGAATCTCTCCCTTATTTAACCCTTTAATCTTCCTCCATAATTTAGGATAATTACTGAAGTCCAATCCTAAATCAGAATGGTAATTTGTTTTAATAATCTTTCCACTAGAGTCGATTAGATAGAAGTTTATCTCCTTATTTGATAAGATATTGACTGGTTTAAACTCTTCTTTCACCTCTTGAAGATACTCTTCCAATTTAGCTACTGATAGATTATTAAAATTATTAGACTCAATCTTATCTTTAAAATCTAGTATAATATCTTTAATAAAAGGATTATACCCATCTTCAATGACTTTCAACGAATTATCGAACTGTTTAATATGTGAAAGTACAATCTGCATATTAATTCTTTGGGATAAACTATATATTTCCTTACTTAATAGATAATTAATTGGAAATATAACTGCTAATAAGATAATAATTGCTACGATTAATAAACATGAGAAAGATTTTAGATTGATTATATCCTTAAGTGGTCGTTCTCCCATCAGTTAATCCCCCTGACTCTCTATTAATTAATGAACTCTATAAAATAATTAATCAAAAAAGTAAAAAATCCTTTCTAATAGAGATTAATTCATAAAAATCAACTAATCAAAAGGATTATACAGACTGCTATTAGTTCAATAAGAAAAAAGCTACCGACTAAGTCGGTAGCTCAGGCTGTTGACAATAACTTTGTCAACAGCCTTTTCTATTTATGGTATAATATAATTGACAATATATCTAAAAGGAGAAATAGAATTATGTTTGTATCTCAAGAGAAAAAACAACAACAATATGAATTTGTAACAA